>CAXTTW010000107.1:0-7535 GCA_964247255.1 uncultured Acidobacteriaceae bacterium | reverse complement strand
GTCCTCGATGGTGACCAGCCCGGCCACCCCGCCGTACTCGTCAATCACCACGTTCATGTGCTGCTTTTCCCGCTGCATCTCCCGCAGGGCCTCGCTGGCGCGCTTGGTCTCCGGGATGAACGTGGCCGGGCGCGCGATGGAGCCGACCGTGCGGGTGTGCGCCTCGATGTCGGTGATCTGCAGCGTGTCGTGCGCGAAGACGATGCCGGACACCTGGTCGAGCGAACCCTCGAAGACGGGGATGCGCGAAAACGGGTTCTGCTGGAGCGCGGCCAGCAGCTGTTCCACCGTCACGTCGCCCGGCACGGCGAAGATGCGCGGGCGCGGCGTCATCACCTCGCGCACCACCTTGTCCCCGAACTCCACCGCCGACCGGATCAGCGCGTGGTCGCCTTCCTCCAGGATGCCCTCCTCCTGCCCGGCCTCGATCAGGGCATCCACCGCCGCGGCCCCGCTTGCGTCCTCCTGCTCCGGGGTCTGCGGCTCGCTCGCCAGCGCGACGATCGACATCAGGAAGCTGATGATCAGCGTGACCGGCAGAAACACGGCGATCAGAATGCGCAGCGGCCAGATGAGCCCAAGCAGCCAGCGGCCCTCGGTCCGCGTGAACAGCAGGTATGGCAGCAGCCGGTTGAACAGGACGATCGCCAGCGCGGCGGCAAACAGGATCTCCGCGACCTCCACCGGCCCGAGGTGCCCGCGCGCCGGCATCAGCGCGGTGATAGCTAAGGTCACCCCGGCCAGCGCCAGCTGTGCCAGCACGGCGGAGGACAGCGCAATCTGCTCGCGGGAGAAGCCCAGCCTCGGCTCAACCCGCTCCTCCCACAGGTCGATGTGCTTTTCGAACTCGCGGGACAGAAACTTGCCCATCTCCGAGTAGAGCCGGTCCACGTAGGTCGCCACAGTGAGTACTGCGAGCAGGGCGGCGATGCCGAGCGCAAGGAGGGCTGCTGTCATTTGGAAACCCGTTGGATGAGCCCGGTTGGCAGCCCGAAATGCTCGCGCAGCGCGCTCTCCCGTCGCGCCATCTGCCCCGCGTCACGCTCGTGGTCCAGTCCGGAAAGGTGCAGCAGACCATGCAGCAGAAGAGTGCGCACCTCGTCCAGCAGCGAGTGCCCGAACTCGTCGGCTTGACGCTCGGCGGTTTCGACCGAAATGGCCAGATCCCCGGCGTGCTCCCCTTCTACACCCGCCGGGAACGACAAAACATCGGTCGCCCTCTTTTTGCCGCGAAACTCGCGGTTGAGCTGCTTGATGGCCTTGTCGGTGGTGAGCAGAACGGATACCTGTCCCTCGAGAGGGATGGCCAGCGCGGCCTCGCGCACGAACCGGCTCAGCTCCCGCCTGGGGAGCGCGCCCCGCGCTACACGCACTTCCGGTGCTATCGCGATCATGATGGCGGCTCAAAACCCCGAGCCCGTTCCCGTCTCCCTGCCCAGCCAAAACGCCGACAGGAGAGCCGGGCTCTCCTGTCACGTACGCCCAATTCTAGCCCACTGCTATTGCGGTTTGCTTGCCACCGCCCCTGACTCACTGTTGATCCCCAATGGCATCTGCTGCGCGCGGCCGAAGTGGTCGTACGCCCGGATGATGCGCTGCACCAGCTGGTGCCGGACCACGTCGCCGTCCTCGAAGTGCACGAACCGGATGCCGTCGGTGCCGGACAGGATCTGGATCGCCTCCACCAGCCCGGACCTGCGCGGGTTCGGCAGGTCGATCTGCGTGACGTCGCCGGTAATGACGGCCTTGGAGTTGTTGCCGAGCCGGGTGAGGAACATCTTCATCTGCTCGGAGGTGGTGTTCTGCGCCTCGTCCATGATGATGAAGGCGTCCGACAGCGTGCGCCCGCGCATAAAGGCGAGCGGTGCCATCTCGATGATGTTTTTCTCGATCATCTTGTCGACGCGCTCGGGTTCGAGCAGGTCGTAAAGCGCGTCGTAGAGCGGGCGCAGGTACGGGTCGATCTTCTCCTGAAGCGAGCCAGGCAGGAAGCCGAGCCGTTCGCCCGCTTCAACTGCCGGGCGCACCAGGATGATGCGGCTGACCTTCTTCGCGAGCAGCGCGGCCGCGGCCATGGCGACCGCGAGGTAGGTTTTGCCGGTGCCGGCCGGGCCGATCCCGAAGGTCATGTCGCTGGCTTCGATCGCCTCGACATACAAGCGCTGGTTGATGGACCGAGGCTGCACGATGCGCTTGACGCCTGCCGAAGCCCGCTTGGCTCCGGCCTCGATGAGCGAGCGCAGGGTCACAGTGGGGTCGCATACCACCAGCTTGAGCAGCGCGTGCAGCTCGCCGTTGTGCGGGTGGACGCCGCGCTGGCGCAGGTGCTCGAAATCGGTGAAGATGCCCTTGATCCGGTCCAGCGAGGACTCCGGCCCAGTGACGTGGACGGCATCCGAGCCGAGCTCGATGCGGGCGTCGAGCTCGCGTTCCATCAGCTTGAGGTTTTCATCGCGAGTCCCGAACAGGGGCTCCAGGCCGGGCGTGAGAGGGAGCGTTTTGGTCATCATCAATGGGTGAACGAACCTCCGCCCGCGGCGTGCGCCGGGGAAGCTGGGCTTTGCTGACTTGTCGGGGAAAACAGCGCGGGACCAGCGGCCTGGAGGGCAGGCTGGGAAGCGGAGCCGCGGCTGCAACGAGGGTCGATGCGAGGAGACTAGCGCCGGGAGAAGCCCCCGGTCAATGGGCCGGCAGTGAATTCCTTATGACAGGAGCGCAGCGCTGTGAATGTGTGGAGAACAGGTCCGTTCCACGGCAACGCGCGGAGGCGGCATGCCTTCTCAATAAGAACAAACGCGGTCACTAACCGCGACGAGGTTCCCCATGGGCTTTCTGACACCGAACGACATCAAGGATTTTCGCGACCTTTACACCCTCCAGCTCCGCTACCTGCTCTCGACCGAAAACCAGAGCGTGGACGGGCTCGAGACCATGATCAAGAGTGCCACGGACGAACAACTGAAGCAGGCTTTCCAGTCGCACCTGCAGGAGAGCCAGGTGCAGGCGCAGCGTCTGGAGCAGCTCATCGCCGAGATGGACGGTGAGGTCGACGATAAGAAATGCGCTGTCACCGCGGCCCTGATCGCGGCGGGAGCAAACATCGTGAGCGAGTCCAAGCCTGGTCCAGTACGGGACGCGGGGCTGATCGCAAGCGGGCAAAAGATCGAGCACTTCGAGATCGCTTCCTACGGCTCGGCCCGCGACTGGGCGCGCATCCTGGACCTGCCGCGGCACGCGCAGATCCTGGAGCAAACTCTGAACGAGGAAAAGCATGCGAACGACCTGCTGAACACGGTCGCGCAGAAGCTCAATCCGGTCGCGGCCACCGCTTAAACGCCGCGCACCGTGAAAACGGGGCGGCCCCAGCGCCGCCCCTTTTTCTGCTCCGAACCATCTGAGAAGTGAGCGTATTGACAGTAAACAATCAGACCGGGTAGGGTGCTCTCGCGCGGCGCGGCAAGTTCGCCGCCGCGTCATCCTTTCCACGAGGAGCCCTCCCCCATGCTTCCCTCCCGCTCACTCGCCACCCTTGCCCTCGCGGGCCTGGGTCTTTCCGCTCAGGCGCAGCTGCCGATGCTCCACACCAGCGGCCGTTCGATCGTCAACCCCGGCGGCAGCGTCGTCGGCCTTCACGGCGTCAATCTCGGCGGCCTGTTCGTGATGGAAGGCTGGATGACGCCGCTCGACTCCGGCGGCCTGCCGGATACCTACAGTGTGATCCAGAAGCTCGACGCGCGGTTCGGCATCCCCGCCGAGCAGGCGCTCATCGCCGGCTTCCAGCAGGACTGGATCAACGAGGCCGACCTCGACAACATCCGCAGTACCGGCTTCAACACGGTGCGGGTGCCGCTGTGGTGGGGCCAGTTCTACCCGCTCAACAATGTCTCGAACGGCAGCTTCCGCTCCGATGCCTTCAACCGCCTGGACTGGCTGATAAACGCCTGCGCGGCCCGCGGTTTGTACGTCATCCTCGACATGCACGGGGCTGTCGGCGGGCAGAGCAACTCGGACAGCACCGGGCAGCAGAACTCAAACGGATACTGGTCAAACGGCAACAACCAGGGCAACACGGCCTACCTATGGTGGCAGATCGCGAACCACTACAAGGGCAACGGCACCGTGGCCGGGTACGACCTGCTCAACGAGCCTTTCGGCGCGCCCTCGAACGACGCCGTGATCTCCGCCTACAAGAGCCTCTACAACACCGTCCGCTCCGCCGACCCGGACCACATGATCTTTCTCGAGGCGACGTGGGGCTATTGGAACTGGTCGATGCTGCCCGATCCGGCCTCCGAGGGCTGGACCAATGTCGTCTACTCGACGCACGAGTACCAGTACAACGCAAGCCAGGCAGCGGTCGAGCAGGGCGCGGCCAACCAGGTCAACGACTTCAACAATCACGCCAACTACAACGTGCCAGGCTACATCGGGGAGTTCAACGACTTCGGCTACGGCGCGGGCACCTGGCAATCCTCGGTCAACGCTTACACCAACGCCGGGCTCAGCTGGACGATGTGGTCCTACAAAAACATCCACGGCGGCCTGCCCGACGCATGGGGGCTCTACGACCCGAACTTCTACCCGGCCAAGCCGAACGTCAGCTCCGACACGCAGAGCACCATCGCCGGGGACTGGGCGCGGTGGACCACCGCGAATGCGTTCGGGTTCAACGCTTCGCTCGGGTTTACCCAGGGCGGGGGCTCGGTGGCCGGGCTGAACGGAGCGCATGTGCTCGTGCCGCAAAACGCGACCGGCCTGGCACTGGATGATTGGCAGTCCGGCACGGGGGCCGGCAACCAGATCGATATATGGCCGAAGAACGGCTCCGGCGCCCAGTCCTGGGTGTTCGGCAGCAACGGCGTCTCGCCCGCGGGCAGCTACAACATCGCCGTCTCCTATGGGGCGTACTGCGCGACGGCTTCCGGCACGAACGACGGGTCGCTGGTCAACTTGCAACCCTGCAACGGGTCCGCGTCGCAGGCCTGGGCCGCGGTGCCTTCGGGCGCGGGCTACGCGCTCAAGCCGGCGAGCAACCCAAAGCAATGCCTGGACGTGCAGGGCTTCGGGACCTCCGGCGGCACGCTGGTGCAGGTGTGGACCTGCGCCAACTCCTCGAACCAGCAGTGGGCGTTGCAGTAGGCGCTACCGAGCCGCGTAGAAGGTGTAGGTCGCGGTGTAGGGCACGCGGGCGACGGTGCCGACGTGCCCGGCATCGCAGCCGGCGCTCGGGGCCGCCCCGCCCTTGGCATCGGTCCGGGTCACTACCGTAACAGGCGCGAGCACGCCATTGGGGATCCCGAACGGCTGTGCGGCCAGTACCAGCGTGGCGACGTTGAGGGCGGGGTCGGAGGCGGGCACGGTTTGGCGCACCGTCCCGAAGACGCCGCTGCCGTCTCCCCACTGCCACACCGGGCCGATGCCGTGGGTGGCCACCTGCTCATGCGAGGCCGCGTCCTTGTAGAGCACCGCATCGGGGCCGAGCGGGACAAATTTGAGGCTCCCGGCCTGGCAGCGATACAGCTGCACTCCGCGCCCGAATGCCTGCTGGACCTGGCGAAGGTTCGCCGTAGCCGAGGCGATAGGGCCCTGAGCGAAGGCGGAAAGCGGGAGCGCGAGGAGCAGAGCAAGGGTTCGCATGCGGGTAGGACGCCTGTTCGTCGCTGAACGCTGCCGGCGGCCGGCTTTCTTGACCGCGCGGCCTCGTCTGCCCTAAGCTCAAGGTTTGCGGGCATCGGCCCCGCACAGGTAGAGGAACAGGACAGAATGGCAAATCATGTATCCGCGCTCAAGCGCGTTCGGCAAACCAAGCGTAAAACCGGGGTCAACCGGGCCAACCGGAGCCGCATCCGCGGCAGCCTTCGCCTGATGCGCGAAGCGCTTGTCAAGGGCGATGCCCAGGCCGCCGCCGAGCAGTACCGCGCCGTCACCTCGGCGCTCGATAAGAGCGTGCAGAAGGGCATCCTGCACAAGAACACGGCTTCGCGCTACAAGAGCCGCCTCAACGCCCGCGTCAAGGCGCTGGCGGTTCCCGCTGCGGTTTAGGTCCGTGCTCCTTACTACGTCTTGACTGCACCTTGATCCTAGCCGCAATGCATTGCGAGAAGCGGTGCCAGTAGAGCCCCAGTAGAGCCTTAGAGGCCTGTTTCCGCCTTACGCGATCAAGTTATACTGTCCCGGACTCGAGCGGTGCTTACCCGCTGAATAGCATCGTTCTCGTCTGTCCGGCGTAGAATCCCGGCATGGATGCTGAATACGAAGCGCGTATGCGGCGGATCGAGGAGAAGCATCAAGCCCTGGCCGAAAGCCACGAGCTCTTCCAGCACCACATGCTGGAGATGCAGGCCTTCGCGCGGGTGCTGGGCGAAAAGGTGGACAAGCAGAGTGAGACTATCGACAAGCTTCTAGTCCTCGACGCGCGCCAAGGCGAGCGCATGGAAGCTCTCATCATGACCGCCGAGCTGCATCACCGGCGTATCAGCGGGCTTGAAGAGGAGAGCTAGGTGCGCTTGGCGGTTCCACACCCAAGGTCATCCTGACGAGAGAAGCGGGGAACAACCTGCTTCTCTCCGTCTCCAAGACAGATCAGGTTCTTCGCTCCGCTCAGAATGACCTTGTTTCGATCGCCGTGGAACAATCAGGGTCGTATGTCTACTCGACTTGGAACACATCCTCACCCTTGCCTTCGAGCAGGGCGGCCCGCGCCGCGACCTCCCGAGCCAGGTTGAAGAACTCCCCGGCGAAAGCCGCATTCTCCCCCAGCGAGGCGACCGGCGCGCCGGAGTCGCCGCCCTCGCGGATAGCCGGTGCCAGCTCCACCGAGCCTAGAAACGGCACCTTGAACTGCTCCGCCGTGCGCACGGCACCGCCCTTTGAGAAAATATCGATCTCCGTGTGGCAGTGCGGGCAGGTGAAGTGGCTCATGTTCTCGATAATGCCGAGAATCTCCACGTTAACCTGGCCGAACATCTCGATCGCCTTGCGCGCGTCCTGAAGCGCCACGTCGGACGGCGTCGAGACAATCACCGCGCCTGTCAGCGGCACGGTTTGGACCAGGGAGATGACGATATCGCCCGTCCCCGGCGGCAGGTCGACCAGGAGGAAGTCCAGGGGGCCCCACTCGACCTGCTGCAGAAACTGCCGGATAATCTGGTGCAGCATCGGCCCGCGCATCACCATCGGCTTGTCGCCCGGCGCGATGAGGCCGACCGAGATGAGCTTGACCCCGTGCGCCATATTGGGCTCAATCTGGTTGTCCGCCAGCACCTTGGGCTGGCCCGTGCTGCCGAACATCAGCGGCAGGTTCGGGCCGTAGATGTCCGCGTCGATCAGCCCCACCTTGGCCCCCATGGCGGCGAGCGCGATCGCCAGGTTAGCGGCCACGGTGCTCTTGCCCACCCCGCCCTTGCCGGAGCCAATCGCGATGATGTGCCGGATGCCGGGCAGCGCGACCGGGCCGGTGACCGAAGCATTTCCATGTGCCATTGCGTGTGTTTCCTCTCAAAGCGGTTAGGGCAGGATCAAGGCTGGGAAGAAAC
>CAXTTW010000106.1:0-7555 GCA_964247255.1 uncultured Acidobacteriaceae bacterium | reverse complement strand
GCACACCCGCGCCCCCGCTCCGGGGCGGGCGGCAGCCGGAGCGGGCTGAAGCGCGCTCAAAGCCATGGAGTTGCCTCCAGAGCCGCCGGGGCGGTTCGAGGGCGCCCCACGACGAGCCACGGAGAGGCGAACGCCGGGCGCACAGCCGGAGCCGAGCGGAGCAGCTTGCGCACGGCCCGGCGCTCGGCGGCTAGGAGCTCGATGCGGGCGAGCGCGGCCGTGTACAGAACCCAGAAGAGGCCGTTGAAGGAGAGCAGGGTGTTCTCGTCGAGATCGTAGAGCAGGATCAGGAGCAAGGTCGAAAACGGCCAGGCAGCCTGTGAGTAGTTGCCGGCGCGGAGCTCGGGCCAGAGCAGCCACGCACCGCGCACAAAGCTGAAGATAAAAAGGGTCAGCCCACCGGCTCCGAGCTCGAGCCAGATCTCGAGAAGGCCGTTGTGCGCGTGGAACAGCACGAAGCGCAGAGCCACGACGACGTCCCAGGAAGGCGCTTGCGCACCTCGCCAGAACGCGGAAAAGCCGTAGCCGAGCAAGGGACGGTGCAGGATCGAGAGCCAAACCTCGCGCCAGATTGCCGTGCGTCCGGTGAGGGTCGCGTCGCGTCCGAAAAGGGGGGCCAACCCTTCGAAGTTGAGGGCGACCATCGCGGCGCTGCCCACGAGCACCAGCATCGAACCGGCAAAGAATACGGTGCGGGCCTTCGCGTCCAGGCGGCAGCACGCGCGGAAAACGGCCAGACAAACGAGGGTGACCAGGGCGAGGCCCCATGCGCCGCGCGATCCGCTGAGGATGAGCTCCGCCGCGAACAAGAGTGCCATTAGGGTGCGCGCTGCCGACCAGGGCGCTGAGGCCGCGGCTGCCAGGGAAAAGACCATCGCGCGGCCGCAGGCATTCTTCTGGGTGAACACGCCCTGCCAGTCGCCGCCGTGCCCGGTTGAGGCATCGAGGCCCAGAGAAGGAAAGCCGACGGCAAGAATGGCCGACCCGCAGGCGAGCAGAGCGAAGGTGAACGTGAGGAGCGAAAGCAGGCGCTCCTGCGACAGGGCAAGTGCAAGCAGGACGCCGAAGCCGGCGGCGAGCAGGAACGGAATGGCCCTGCGCGCCGTAAGCAGGGGCGCTTGGGACCAGAAGAAGGAAAGCGCGGTCCATGCGGCGAGCAAAAACGGCCATCGCAGCGAGGCGGCGGTGCGGGCGAAGGCTTCCCGGTGCTGGAAGAGCAGCAACGCGATGAGCCCGTTGACGACAATCTGCGAACCGATACCGGCGACGGACTGGAGGGCGGTCGCCGATGCGCCGGTCATCTCGTTGGCCTGGTTCGGCGCGATACCGGGGATGGATCCGGCCATGCCGAAGAAAGCGAGGACGAGGACCAGGGCCGCGTCTTGAGGGGAAAAGCGCGCGAATTTCGTCATGGCGCGGCGTAGATGAGGGCGGAGGAAGCGGAAGCCGCGATGGAGGAAGCGCCGAGGGCCATATTCTTGCCCAGCGAGAAAGGGACGTAGACAATGTCGTCGTTTTGGAGCGCGATGTCGGGTGCCTTGCCGCGCTCGACAGCCCGGAGGTGCAGCGGCTGTTCGGTTGCCACGCCGTTGACCTTGCGCAGGAGACGGGCATCGTTTTCGGCGGCGGTCTTCGTAGTTCCGGCCGCGAGCGCGAGCGCCTGGAGAAGGGAGATGCGCGAGTCGTCCTGCATCAGGTAGCCGCCTGGCCGCCCTACATCGCCGAGCACGTAGACGATGCCCGCGCGCGGCACCAGCACCGTTTCGCCCGGCGCGACGTCGACTTCGCCCAGGCCAACCTCCGCGTCGGCATCGTTGGGGACCAGCACGGTCACCGTCGGTCCGGAGGGGCGGCGGATCGTGACGTGCCGGTCGGCGGTCCGGATCAGCCCGCCGGCAGCCGCGAGCACGTCGAGAAGATTGCGCTTGCTGGTCATGGCGACCGGCCCGGGACGCGCGACCTCGCCCAAAACTTCAACCTGCTGCGCGGTCGATTCCTCGACGAATACGGACACTTGCGGTTGATTGAGCAGGTGCTTCGCTCGGTAGCTCTCGGCGATCGCATCGGAGGCCGCGGCGGTGGAAAGCCCCGCGACCGGAATGGCCCCGATCAGCGGGAGCGCGATCGTTCCGGCGTCCTTGACCCTGACCTTGGCATCGAGGTCAGGCTCGCGAAAGACGTGGACGGACACGAGGTCCCCCGGCCCGAGCAGGAGACTTTCCCGCGCGTCCTGGCCCAGGCCGGGGAGGGCGAGCAAAGCCAGAGTGAGCGCGCTAAGCGTTCTGCGCGGCATAAAGACCTCCGTCGTAGCCGAAGTATTCCCGGTACGCACCCGAGTTGGAAGCGAGTCCGTTAAGAATGACGCCAACCGGAGGATGAGGCCCGGCACCCTGCCTGAGTGTGTGTAGGCTGCGCTGCAACGCCTGCGGCGCGGTGCGATTGTGCCTGGCCAGCAGCAATACGGCGTCGCAATGGCCCGCCAGCAACACGGCATCGGTTACGGGCAGCACCGGCGGCGCGTCGAAAATGACGATGTCGTGCTCCGCCCGGCACCGCTCGAGCAGAGCGCCCATCGCCGGGGAGGCCAGCAGCTCCGAAGGCAGCAGCGGCTGCTCACTCCCGCTGAGCAAGTGCAGATTGGGCCAGGCTTGAAAGGGCTGTTCCCACGGCACTACGCCGGAGCCGGATAGGGCGGACGCAAGCCCTTCACGCCGCGCGCCGCCGCCCAACCGGAAAAGGCTCGGCCGTCGCAGATCGGCGTCGACGAGCAGGACGCGCCCGCCTGTTTGGGCAAAGGCGAGCGCGAGATTTTTCGCCAGGGTCGTTTTCCCCTCGCCGGGCAGGCAGCTGGTCACGAGCACGAGCCTGGAGCCCCCGGCCGGTCCTGCGCTTTGTACCGCCGTCCGGACGCCGCGTACAGATTCGAAGAAAGGCACGGAAGCCCCGTTCTTCGGGGGCGGCTCTTGCAGCCACGCGTCGGCCTCCCGGCGTTTGCGCCATGGCAGGCGGCCGCGCACCTTACGCTCGGGAAGCACGGCAAGCAGGGGCGCGCCCGTACAGGCTTCGACCTGCGCCGGTGTCCGGAGCACACTGCTCGTGAGCTCGGCGAGCGTGGCTGCGCCAAGGCCCGCTGCCAAGCCCGCGAGGGTCGCCGCGCCGAGCCACAGGAGCCAGTTCGGACTGGCGGGGCGATTGGGAGGCGGCTCCTCGGCCTGGCTCACGATGGAAACATCGCCGGCGCGCAGACCCTCCAGCAAACGTGCCTGTTTGAGCTTCGCGAGCAGGCCTTCGTACAAAGACCGGGCGCTGTCGGCTTCCTCGCGGGCCAACTGGTACGCGAGCACGGAGCTGTTTTGCTCGCCGGCAAGCTGCTTTTGTTTTTCGAAGGCGTCGCGGGCGGCGGTTTCGGCCTGCGCAGCGACCTGCCAGTCGGTGTGGGCGCGGCGGCCCAGCCGGTCCGTTTCCGCGGCCAGAGCGTTGGAGACCCCTTCCAGCTGCGCCTGCAGCTCGGCAACCTTAGGATAAGCCGAGCCGTAGCGGACCTGGCTCTCGGCAAGCTCCGCGCGCACCTGGGCTTCCTGTTGGCGCAGGCTTTGAACAAGCGACAGCGAACTGTTGACGGACGCGACCGAACCGGTGCTCGAGTTGCCGCTCAGGCTGGAGATAAGCTCGGGACTGCCGCTGGCCGCGACCCGGTCGATACTTTCCTTAAGAATGCGATTGCTTTCGGCGGCAGTCAGGGTTTGGTTCAGGCTGTCGAGTCGTTCGAGGACCACGTTGCGTGAAGCATCGTTGCCGAACATGCCCGTCCCGCGCTGCAGGGCGACGGCGTGCGCTTCGGTCTGCTCAGCACGCGCGCGCAGCTCCTCCAGCTGCCCGGCGAGCCAGTCGGAACCCTGACGGGTGGAGGTGAAACGCTGCTCGAAGTTCAGCTCGGCGAGCACGCGAACCGCCGTGTTCGCGACGGCGGCCGCGCGAGCCGGGTCGGGATCCGTGTAGGTCACATCGATGAGCCGGGTGCCCGCCAGCGGCTGTACCTTGAGATGCGCCTTGAAGATGCGCTCGGCGGCGTAGCGGCGATTGGGGGCTTGCGCGAGAGGGACGCTCAGCGCTTCAAGCGGCTTGTTGTGCCACGGCAGGCGGACCGACCAGGCGTGCCAGAAGGGCGGCTTGCGTCCTGCCGCGGAGGGAGCGAAATACTCTTCTGTCGGCTCAAGGCCTGCTTCGCGGATGACCGCAACGGCTAAAGCGGGTGAACGGAGGATGGCGGCCTTGGTCTGCAGGGTCATCGTGTAGTCGAGTGAGTCGGTGGCCGCGGCTGCGGCTGCGGGCCCGGTGACGCCGTTTTCGAGTCCGAACGCGCCGCCATCTACCTTCTGTACCTGGATTTCGGCGGTCGCACGGTAGCGTGGCGTCGCGAGCGAACACCAGGCGACTGCGGCAAGAAAGCCCGCGAGCGCGGGCCAGAAAAGCATCTGCCAGCGCCGCCCGAACAGGGATGCGAGCGAGGCGAGCGTGACCGCTGGTGGGGCGGGTGCCGGGTTGAAGGGGGTCAGGCTCATACGCGCGCTCGCTTGGGAACCCGCCGCTCGGGCTCCCCGCGACTCCTTGAGAACGACGTTGAGCAAACGCTAGCACCAGTCCCGGAAAAAGAGTACGTTACGTAAGTTTTGCCATTCTATAAAGAAGTATTGACACAGTGCCGATGGAAGTACGTAGATAGGTAAGGCGAAGCACCAGGAATCGGGGGAAGCGGTACGGAATGACAGCAGAGCACCAATCAGGCGGGGGCGCGGGACTTTTCACGGTCGGCATTCCCGTCTTTAACGCGATGCCTTACCTGCCGGAGTCGGTGGAGAGCATACTCGCGCAGGATGCGGAGCCGTTCGAGGTGCTTGCAATCATCGACGGATCGACCGACGGCAGCCTGGATTACCTGCACTCGATTCGCGATGCCCGGCTGCGGGTGGTTGAACAGCAGCATTGCGGCATCACCTTCACGCTGAACCGCATGCTGCGCGAGTGCCGGACGCCTTGGCTGATGCGGCAGGATGCGGACGATGTCGCGGCACCGGACCGGGTGGCGAGAGTCGCCGAGGCGCTGCGGGCCGAGCCGGAAGCGGGCATGTTTTACTCGAATGCGGCCTACTACCCGCATGGCAAGAGCGTGGGGCTGTTTCGCTGTACGCGCGGCACCCCGGACCAGATCCGCTCGGTCGCGCGCGCCGGCTACTTGCCTGCCATTTGCCATCCGAGCGTAACGCTCAACGTTGAAAAAACGCGATCTATCGGGGGCTATCGACCGGGCATACAGTGCGAAGACACGGACCTGTGGTGGCGAATGGCGCTGGCCTATGACATCCACTTCATTCCCGAGGTCCTCCTTTACTTCCGTCAAAACGGGGGGAGCTTGACGACGAAAAATCTGCGCGCGCAAGCGCTCCACGGCTTGTACGTGCAATATCTGCTGCTATCACAGCTGCAAAGCCGAACGCCCGCGAAGCTTTCCGAGGTCGAGCACGAGCTGAGCCGCCTGCTCGAGGAGACGCCCTTGGCGGCAAAGGAGAAGCTGCGCGCCTTCAACATGCACCTCGGACGCGGGGAACGGGTCGACGCTTTTCGCGCGCTTGTGGGCTCGATC
Source organism: uncultured Acidobacteriaceae bacterium (assembly GCA_964247255.1). GTDB lineage: Bacteria > Acidobacteriota > Terriglobia > Terriglobales > Acidobacteriaceae > EB88. The sequence goes on along the minus strand of CAXTTW010000106.1, from coordinate 1,914 downwards.
GCGGCTTCCCCGTCGTATGTCTTTCGCAGGCTTCGGGACGAGCTGCTTCCGAAGGCCGAAATCAGCAACGGCGTGGAACCCCGCTTGTTCCAGCAGAGGGAAGAACTGTTTTGGCCACAGCACCCATCGATTTGAAGGAAAGCAGGCGACGGGTCTGGTTTGGCGCGGCCCCGGTCGACGTGCTTGGCATGGACGAGGCGGCCGAGGCCATTTTGCGGACCCGGGAACTGCGACGCAGTACTGTCTGTCCGGAACCGGTCCAGGTCATGGGGCCGAATGCTTTCCTGGTCACCCTGGCGGCGGCAAACACCAGCTTCGCCAAGGCCTTGCGCAGAGCCGACTTTTGCCTGCCGGATGGAATGTCCGTGGTGTGGGGAGCGCGTCTGCTCGGGGCGACGATCCGGGAACGCGTGCCAGGGGGCGAGCTCATGGAGCGCTTGTGCGCGCTCGGCGCGGGGCGAGGCTTGTCGATTTACCTGCTCGGCGGGCTTCCTGGGGCTGCATCCGCGGCGGCGCGGGTTCTGGTCGAACGTTATCCCGGCCTCCGGATCGCCGGAACCGACTGCCCCGAGCCCGGCTTCGAACAGGACCACGAAGCGAACGAAACGGTCCGCGCCCGCATCATCGCGGCCAGACCCGATTTGCTGTTTATCGCACTTGGCGCTCCTAAGCAGGAGGTTTGGATGCTGGATGAGTGCCCAACTCTGCCGGCCGGCGTCGCCATGTCGGTCGGGGCGGCTTTCGATACGCTGGCGGGCTTGCGCAAACGCGCGCCGGTCTGGACCCACGACATCGGGGCCGAATGGTTATACCGGCTCGTCATGGAGCCGCGCAGACTGTGGAAGCGTTACCTGATCGGCAACGCGCGCTTTCTTGGGATCACGATCCGGGAGGCCTTGCGCGTGCGAAGAGTGGGTGCGGAGGGCGGACCGCCGCAAGGCGCGCCGGTTGTAAGCGAGCAAGCCGGGGCGGCAGAATCGCCGTCCTCGGAGCCGTTCCCGACCAGAGCTAGCTAGGCCTCGTGCGGACGATCCTGCGCGGTCGCACCGTTGATGGATTCGAAGAGGTCAGTCGCACCCACACTCTGACCCTTGACGCGAGGAAGAACCTGCCTTCGTGGCTGCGCCTATGGAATGCGGGTTTCTGGTAATGAGCGCCGCCGCTTCGCTCAGGGATGATACTCATTCGGCTTCGCCTTGAGCGAAGCACAGAACGGCTTAGAAACTCCGCACGAAGTCTCGCATGCGCCGCCGCGTCTTTTGCGGCACGAACAGGAACAGCAGCAACCGAACCCAATCGCCAGGCGAGCGCACACCGCCTCGCGCCGCGATCCCGAGCAGCGCCAGGCGCTCCCGGACTGCAGCTCCGCCGGCCTGGGCAGCGCATTCGGTAGCCAGGAATGCACTGTAGGCGCGAGCGGTGAAGAACTCCCGGCGGGCGGCGGCCCACTCGTACGAGAACCGCCAGTTCCTCACCCGGCCTACGCTTTTCCGCTCGCCTTCGACGTGAAAGACAACGAGGGGCGCACTGCCGACCGAAACTACCTGAACCCCGGGTTGGGCCGCGACCCGAAGCAGCCAGTCCCAGTCCTGGTGCTTCAACAGCCCCGGCGTGAACGGGACAGCAAACAAAAGCGCGCGCGAGGCGAGCAGGGTCGAGGTTTGGAGCAGCGCGGCCCCATAGCTCCAACCCTTGCGGCAGAACAGATACTCGGCCATGGACTCGCCCGCCTGGTAGGCCTCGCGCGGCCAAACCTGCTCCCACTCCGGGCTGCGGGCGAGCACCGGGCAGCTCAGAACCGGCGTGATGGCGGGGCCGAGCGTCCGGGCAAACGCGAGCTGCGCCTCCAGCTTGCCGGGCAGCCATAGATCGTCGTCATCGAGAAAAGCGATCCACTCCCCGCGAGCCGCACGC
>CAXTTW010000105.1:0-7556 GCA_964247255.1 uncultured Acidobacteriaceae bacterium | reverse complement strand
GCGGCAGCAGGGCAGCGTATCCGACCCACTCTGGTACAAGGACGCCATTATCTACGAGCTGCACGTCCGTGCCTTCGCCGATTCCAACAACGACGGCATCGGCGACTTTCCCGGCCTGCTCACCAAGCTCGACTACCTCCAGGACCTGGGCGTCACCTGCCTGTGGCTGCTGCCGTTTTTCCCTTCGCCCCTGCGCGACGACGGCTACGACATCTCCGACTACATGTCGGTCAACCCGAGCTACGGGACGGTCGACGACTTCAAACGGTTCCTCCATGCGGCGCACGACCGCGACATGCAGGTGATGGTCGAGCTGGTCATCAACCACACCTCCGACCAGCACCCCTGGTTCCAGGCCGCGCGGCTGGCGGCCCCGGGCTCGCCGGAGCGCGAGCGGTACGTCTGGTCCGACTCGGACAAGAAGTACGCCGACGCCCGCATCATCTTTACCGACACCGAGAAGTCCAATTGGACTTGGGACCCGGTCGCGAACGCCTATTACTGGCACCGCTTCTTCTCGCACCAGCCGGACCTGAACTTCGACAACCCCGCCGTCATCCAGGACGTGATCGACATCATGCGGTTCTGGCTCGACATGGGCGTGGACGGCCTGCGCATGGATGCGATCCCCTATCTGATCGAGCGGGACGGCACCAGCTGCGAGAACCTGCCTGAGACCCACGTCGCCATCAAGCAGATCCGCGCCGCGATCGACGAAGGCTACGACGGCAGGCTGATCCTGGCCGAGGCCAACCAGTGGCCGGAGGACGTGCGCCCGTACTTCGGCGACGGCGACGAGTGCCACATGGCCTTCCACTTCCCGCTGATGCCGCGCATCTACATGGCGCTTCGGCAGGAAGACCGGCTGCCCATCACGGACATCATGGCGCAGACCCCGGATATCCCGGAAAACTGCCAGTGGGGCATTTTTCTCCGCAACCACGACGAGCTGACGCTGGAGATGGTTTCCGACGAAGAGCGCGATTACATGTACCTGGCCTACTCGGCCGACCCGCGGATGCGGATCAATATCGGCATCCGCCGCCGGCTCGCGCCGCTGCTCGACAACAATCGCCGCCGCATGGAGCTCTTGAACTCGCTCCTGTTCTCCTTCCCCGGCACGCCGATCCTCTACTACGGCGACGAGATCGGCATGGGCGACAACATCTACCTGGGCGACCGCAACGGCGTCCGCACGCCCATGCAGTGGTCCGGCGACCGCAACGCCGGCTTCTCCCGCGCCAGCCCTGCGAAGCTGTTCTCGCCCGTCATCATGGACCCGGTGTGGGGCTACGAAGCGATCAACGTCGAGGGCCAGCAGACGGATCCGTCGAGCCTGCTGAACTGGATGCGCAACATGATCTCCCTGCGCAAGCTCTTCCCGGTTTTCGGGCGGGGCACGCAGCGCTTTCTGCACCCCGACAACCGCAAGGTGCTGGCCTATGTCCGCGAGGACGAAAACACGACGATCCTGTGCGTGGCCAACCTGAGCCGATTCGCGCAGCCGGTCACGCTCGACCTGAGCGAGTTCGAGGGCATGACGCCGGTCGAGATGCTGGGCTATGTCGAGTTTCCGACGATCACCAAGGCGGCCTACAACATCACGCTCGGCTCCTACGGCTTCTTCTGGCTGGAGCTGCAGCCCTCGCCCGACCGCGCCGCGCTCGACGAAGCGCGGGAAGACACGGTGGCCGCGCAGGTTTCGCTGCGCAACGACCACGATTGGGAAAGCGTGTTCGCCTCGGCCGGGCGCTTGTTCGAGGAGCGCCTGCTGCCGGACTACCTGCCGCGCCAGCGCTGGTTCGGCGCGAAAAGCCGCACGATCGCCGGCGTCGCGGTTACCGACTGGGGCCCGCTCGCCGCCAGCGCGGAAGCCACGGTCGCGCTCGTGCTCATTGAGGTCGCCTACACCGAGGGCGACCCGGAAGGCTACCTGCTGCCGCTGACCCTGCTGTTCGGGGACGAGGCGGAAACGCTGCGCGCGGCCACGCCCAACGCGGTCATCGCGAACGTGCTCGCCCCGGCGAAAAGCGGCATCCTTGCCGATGCGATGTACACCGAGGCCGCCGCCAATGCGCTCCTGGACCTGCTGGCTCATGCCGACGAGTTGGCCATGCGCAACGGCATCCTGCGCGGCGCGCCGTCCACGCTGTTCGCACAGCTGCGTGGCGAGGCTGCCCTGGCCCCGCGCCGGTCCTCGGCCGAGCAGTCCAACACCAGCGTATTTTTCGGCGACCGGCTGATCATGAAGCTGTTCCGGCGGGTGCTCCACGGGCCCAACCCGGACGTGGAGATCGGCCGCTACCTGACCGAGCACTCCGCCTTTGGTGCGATCGCTCCGTTCGGCGGCTCGCTGGAGTACGACACCGCGGGCAAGGAGTCTGCGACAGTGGCCATGCTGCAAGGCCTGGTCGAAAACGTAGGCGACGGCTGGCAGTGGACCCTGGACGAGCTCGGCCGCTTTTACGAGGGACGCCTGGCCGCGCAGTTTCCGCCGGACCAGCTGCCCAGGGCCGGAGCCGCCATCGACCCGAAAAGCCCGGCGATGGAGCAGACCCGCGACGCCGCGGGCTTCTACCTGGAAGCCGCCTGCACCCTGGGCCGGCGCACCGCGGAGATGCACCTGGCGCTCGCGCAGCCGACCGGCGACCCGGCCTTTGCGCCGGAGCCGATGACGCTCGACGACCTGCGCGCGCTCGAGGAGGACTTGTACGCCCACGGCGGCCGCGCGTTCGACACGCTGCGGGCCAGCCTGGGCAAGATCGAGGGAGCGTCCGAAAGCACGGTGGAGCAGGCCGGCCTGGTGCTGAGCCGCCGCCGGGCGATCCTGGGCGCCTACGGCTCGCTCACGCGGCTGAGTGCGGGTGCGATGCGGACCCGCGTCCATGGCGACTACCACCTGGGCCAGACCCTGCGCTCCAAGGGCGATTTCGTCCTGCTCGACTTCGAGGGCGAGCCCGCCCGCCCGCTCGCCGAGCGCCGCGCCAAGCAGCCGCCGCTGAAGGACGTCGCGGGCATGCTGCGATCCTTTTCCTACGCGGCCGGAGCTTCTTTGACTGCCTTTACCCAGCGCCGGCCGCAGGACTACGACCGTCTGGAGCCCTGGGCGCGCTTGTGGGAAGCCGCGGTTTCGGCGGAATTTCTCGAATCGTACCGCAAGACCACCGCCGGGAGCCCCATCGTGCCGCAGGCGGAGGCGAGCTTCCGGCAGCTGCTCGATGTGTATCTGCTCGATAAGGCGCTGTACGAGCTGGTCTATGAGCTCAACAACCGCCCTACCTGGGTCCGCATTCCATTGGGGGGGATTCTGCAACTCTCGCACGGTGCCGCCGGAGGCGTGTAAGAACGGGAAGCTTTTTCGCCGGGAAATGCCGAAAGTTCATCCTGCGGAGAAAACGGCGATAGCATGAGGCTGGGAGTGGAAACAGATGGCTGATACGCAAACAGTGCCCGACCTGACCGGGGCCGCCGGCGCCGCACAAACACCTGGCGGCAATGCGGCGGTGTTTCTCGGCGTCAGCGGCTCGGCCGACCCCGATCGCCTGCGCGAGGCCGGGGCCGCGCTCCATGCTTCCGGGGCGCTCGGGGGCGTGCCCCTGACCCTAGCCTACCCAGGAGCGGAAAGCGTCCGCACGCCGGTCGACGGGAACACCGACCTGCTTACCTATCCGCTGCCTTCGGCGGAAGGTGCCAGCTCGGCATCGCCCTGGGCGCAGACGTCCGCGGCTGAGTCGGCGCTGCTGTCGCTCGCCGGGGAAAGCGGCGCGCAGGCCGCCGTGCTGCTCCACCCGGACCTCCAAGCGCTGACCCCACAGGCGGTGGAAGCGCTGGTTCGGCCGGTGCTCGCCCGCGAACGCGACCTGGTCATGGGCTCCTACACGCTGCCGCCTTTCGACGGCCTTTTCAACCACGGCCTTCTTGCCCCGCTTACCCGCGCGCTCTACGGCAAGCGCGTGCGCTACCCGCTCGCGCCGGACTTCGCGGCGTCCGCCCGGCTCATGGCTCGACTCGCGGTGGCCGCGCACAGCCGGGCTTCGACCGCGACGCCCATTTTGTGGCCGGCCACGGTCGCCGCGGGCATCGACGGCGCGGTCTCCGAGGTATCACTGCCTATCCAGCACGCCCGGGCCGCCTCCGACATGGACCTTACCTCCGTGATCGCGCAGCTGGCGGGTTCGGTCTACGCGGAGATGGAAGCGCACGCGCCCTTGTGGCAGCGGGTGCGGCCTTCCGCGCAGAACGGCGGCCACGCCGCGACTTTCAGGCCCGGCGAGGCGCAAACCGCCGCCGCCGAGGTCGACACAGCGCCGATGATCAAGTCGTTCCTCTTGGCCTCGCGCAGTCTCCAGGACGTGTGGGGCCTGCTCCTGCCGCCGGTCACCCTGCTCGACCTCAAGCGGCTTTCGCTGCTCACGGGCGAAGCGTTCCGCATGCCCGACGAGCTGTGGGTCCGTATCGTGTACGACTTCGCCCTCGGCCACCGGCTCCGGACCATCAACCGCAAGCAGCTTTTAGGCGCGCTCACCCCGCTGTACCTGGGCTGGGTCGCGTCCTTCGTCAACGAAGCCGTGGCAGACCCTGGTTTCGATCCCGCCGCGCGCCAGGAAAAGCTGGCCCGTGCCTTTGAGGACGGCAAGCCCTACCTGGTCCGCCGGTGGCGCTGGCCCGACCGCTTCAATCCTTAGAGCGGCTCCCCGATAAAGCCGGGGAACCCGCGCCACGCCAATCGTGACTTTCCGCTAAGAAAGCCACACAAAAGCACACTGCGCGCTTCACAGTATCAGGGAAACCGCGTAGACACAGCCCCGAGCAGGCCGAACGCAACCGACAGGAGAGCCCCGCATGGGTCAGCAGATCGCACAATCCCTCGAAGATTCCATCAGCCGCGTCATCACCAAGATCGTCACGCTGCTGCCCGGCATCGTGGCGTTCGTCCTGGTGCTGGTGCTCTTCGCGGCCATCGGGACCGGGCTTGCCTGGCTCACCCAGCGCGCCGCCGCGGCCCTGCGCTTCGACGCGCGCTTTGAGCAGAACGAGCGCCTGGCCGAGTGGACCCACTCGCCCTCGCGCCTCCTTGCCCGCATCGTGTTCTGGACCGTTTTCCTGCTCGGCGTGCTGGTGGGCATCTCCGCCTTCGAGGCCGGGTCCTCCGACACCGGGGTCTCGGCCTACGTCTTCTCCTATGTGCCGCGGCTCGTCGGCGCGCTCATCCTGCTGTTCGTCGGCACGTTGATCGCCCGCGTCCTCGGCCGGTCCGTGCTGATCTCCGGAGTCAACATGGGCCTCCAGTACGCGCGCCTGCTGGGCACGGGGGTCAAATGGCTGGTGCTGGTGCTGACCGCGGCGATGGTGCTTGACCACCTGCAGATCGGCGGCCACATCGTCGACCTCGCGTTCGGCATCCTGTTCGGCGGCATTGTGTTCGCGCTGGCCTTGTCGGTCGGCCTCGGCTCGCGCGACCTGGTGAGCCGCTCGCTGGAGCGCGAGGTCAACCCCGGCCCCCTGATGCCGGAAACGGTGAAGGAAGAGCAGATTCACCACTTCTGAGCCAGGCCGGCCGGAGGAGAGCTGAATGATTGCGATAAGCGCGACGAGAATGTCCGTTGAAGAATACCTCCATGGGGATCACGGCTGGGATGCGGCAGCGGAGTACGTCGATGGCGAGATCGAGGAGCGGCCCTTGGGCGAAAAGAACCACAGCAAGTGGCAGCTCGCGATCCAAGTCTGGTTTTGGCTGCACCGCGAACAGTGGCACCTGACCGCTTACCCGGAGCTGCGCTCGCAAACTCGGGAAACGAGTTATCGCCTGCCAGACGTGCTGGTTCTCGCCGACGACGCTCCTGACGAACGGATCGTCCGCCATCCTCCCGCAGCTGTCTTCGAGATTCTCAGTCCGGAAGATCGCCTGGAGCGTATCGAGCGCAAGCTCAGGGAGTATGAAGCCATGGGTGTCAAAAGCATCTACCTCGTCGATCCCGACACGGGCCGCTTTCAACGTTTCCAGTCAGGCACACTCCAGCCCGCAGTCGAATGCGAAGTAGGTGCTGTTCGTTTCTCAATCGCCGAGATCGCTGCTCTGTTGCCTTAAAGCGGCGTTGGTCCTGGTTCTTATGCCTGAGAAAGCCGCTTCCCAAGTCGACGCGCAGCTGGCCCGCTACCGCGCCATGCGCGATTTCGCCGTCACGGCCGAGCCCAGCGGAGGGCCGGCTGCGGAAGCGCCTCCCGGAGTGCTGCCGTTTGTCATCCAAAAGCACGCCGCCACACGGCTGCACTACGACTTCCGCCTGGGCTGGAACGGTGTTCTCAAGTCCTGGGCCTGCGCCAAAGGGCCCAGCTACAGCACCGCGGACAAGCGCCTGGCCGTCGAGGTCGAGGACCATCCGATGGAGTACGGGGGCTTCGAGGGCACGATCCCCAAAGGCCAGTACGGCGGCGGCACGGTCATGGTTTGGGACCAGGGCACATGGGAGCCGCTGCCCGGCACCGACTTCGACGAAGGGCTGCGCAAGGGCTCGCTCAAGTTCACCCTACACGGGCAAAAGCTGGAGGGCCGCTGGACCCTGGTCCGCATGGGCGGAAAAGCCGCGCACGAGGGCAAGCCGAACTGGCTGCTCATCAAGGAGCACGACGGCCGTGAACGCCCGCCCGACGCGCCCGCCATCACCGACGAGTTTCCGGACTCGGTCGTGACCGGGCGCAGCCTCGAAGCGATTGCCGCCGCCGAGGACCATGTCTGGCAGTCCCACGAGGTTGAGAAGCCTGCTAACCGCTCCCGTCTTCAGCGCAAGATCAAACAGGGGAAACCAGCAGCGGGCCAAAGCACGGCGCAGTCCTGGCTCGGAAGCGCCCCCGCCGCGCCCATGCCGGGCTTCTTTCCGCCGCAGCTCGCCACCCCGGCCGAGCGCATCCCGCCCGGCGCGCAGTGGCTGCACGAGCTCAAGCTCGACGGCTATCGCATCCAGGCCCACATCCGCGACGGCAAGGCCACCCTCTACACCCGCTCCGGTCTGGACTGGACACACCGGATGCGCGCCGTGGCGCGGGCGTGCGCTGCGGTCGAGGCGCGAGAAGCCGTGCTCGACGGCGAGCTGGTCGCTCTGAACCCGGACGGAACCTCCAGCTTCGGCAAGCTTCAGGCAGCATTCGAGAACGAGGAAACCGAGGCGCTGACCCTGTTTGTGTTCGACCTGCTCCACCTCGATGGACGCGACTTGCGCGCCCTGCCGCTGCGCGCGCGCAAAAGCCTGCTGGAGCCGCTGGTTGCGCGGGCCAGCCAAAAGCTGCTCGGCTATAGCCCCCACCTCCAGCTCGACGCGGAAGAGGTGTACAGCCATGCCTGCTCGCTCGGGGCCGAAGGCATCCTGTCGAAGCAGGCCGACGCGCGCTACGTGAGCGGCCGCACCGACACCTGGCTGAAGTTGAAATGCGTGCAGCGGCAGGAGTTCGTCGTCGCCGGCTTCACGCCGCCCAAGGACAAGGGGGCCGGCGTCGGCTCGTTGCTGCTGGGCTACTACCGCGAGGGCGCGCTGCTCCACTGCGGCCGCTGCGGCACGGGC
>CAXTTW010000104.1:0-7623 GCA_964247255.1 uncultured Acidobacteriaceae bacterium | reverse complement strand
CGCTAGCAGCGTCGGCCCGTCGTGCGCGATCCTCGTATCCATCCCCGTCCGTCCCTGCCCCGAGTCTACAAGCTGGGCCCGCTACAATACGCGCAGAGCGGCCCATGCCCGAAACTCCCCCGCCAACCCGTGAACTGGTCGTGCTCACTGGCCTCTCCGGCTCCGGCAAGGGCTCCGCCCTCAAGGCCTTCGAGGATCTCGGCTATTACTCGGTCGACAACCTGCCCATCGAGCTGCTGCCTCAGTTCGCCGCCCTCATCGCTCACTCCGTGGCGTCACGCAAGGCCGCCATCGTGGTCGACGTCCGCGAGGGCTCCGCGCTCGAGCAGCTGCCCGGCACGCTCTTGAGCATGCGCAAGACCCTGCCGGTCACCGTGATCTTCATGGAGGCGGCCGGTCCCGCTCTGCTCCGGCGCTTTTCCGAGACGCGCCGCCCGCATCCGCTGGGGGCCGACGCGAGCGTCGAGGCCTCGCTCGAAGCCGAGCGCGCCCTGCTCGAGCCGGTCCGCAACATCGCCGACGTCGTGCTCGAAACCACCCACTTCAACGTCCACGAGCTTCGCGCCTACCTCCATACCCGCTTCGGCGCCGAGGCCGGCAAGAGCCTGCTGCTTTCCGTCACCAGCTTCGGCTACAAAAACGGCGTGCCCCTCGGGGCCGACCTGGTTTTCGACGTCCGCTTCCTCCCAAACCCGCACTTTATCCCCGAGTTCCGCCCCCTCACCGGCCAGGACCGCTTGGTTCAGGAGTACGTCGGCGGCTTCCCGCAAACGACCGAATTCCTCGAAAAAGTCGACGGGATGCTTTGTTTTCTGCTCCCGCACTACATTCAGGAAGGCAAGAGCTACCTCACCGTTTCGTTCGGCTGCACCGGCGGCCAGCACCGGTCCGTGTTCATCGCCGAGGCCGTGAGTGTCGCCCTGGCCGAGAGGGGCTACCGGATCAAAACCAGCCACCGCGACATGCCCCGGTGACCCCCAGTGGAACGGTCGGCTCGAGCACCTATTCGGCCCCGCCGCCACAATGGTATCGAGGTCGTGCCCATTGGCTGGGCGCGGTCTCGCCGCCGCCTTCTTGTTCCCGTCCGATCCGGGGTTTGCGCCTCTTGGGGCGGCTGGCGGATCGCTCGCGAGCACGCAAGGCCGCCCGTGCGGCAGGAGAAAACAAGCCCCCGCGCGCGCTCGAAGCGGCATGGAGCCGATTGCTCCCTGCCAGTAAGAGAAACACCGAGGCCGTGGGAAGGTGGACCCGAGCTCTGCAACGCCATTAAGGAGGTTATAGATGAGTAACGCCGGCGCCGATCCAGTCAGGACGAGATCGATTCGATTTCACGAGTATGGCGAACCGTCCGCCGTGCTGCGGCTGGAACAAACAGATCTTGGCGGTCCCGGCACGGAGCGCATCCGTGTGCGCGTTCATGCCTGCGGGCTTAATCCGGCGGATTGGGCCCTCTGCCGCGGGCTGTTTAAGGGGACCCTTCCACGCGGCATAGGGCTCGACGTTTCCGGAACCGTGGATGCGGTCGGCGAGGGTGTCCGGAATGTCGCGATCGGCGACGAGGTTCTGGGCGCTGCCGATTTCGCGGGTGCGCCCGTCGCGGGAGCTTCGGATTTCGCGATCCTCCATCACTGGACGCGTCGCATGCCCGGCCTCGACCCGGTGCACGCCGCGGCCCTGCCCCTGGCAGTGGAAACGGCATTTCGCAACCTTGAACTTCTTCGGGTGACCGGCGGCCAGACCGTCCTCATCCACGGTGGAGGAACCGCGGTCGGCTTTGCCGCCGTTCAGATGGCACTGATGCGCGGTGCCCGCGTGGTGACCACGGCCGGAGAAACATTCGCGGGGCGGTTAAGCGCACTCGGTGCCGAGGTCACCCCGTATGGCGAGGGCATGGTGGAGAGGGTTCTTGCCATCACGGGGAGACCGCCGGACGTGATCCTGGATGCGGCTCCGCCAAGCGGCACCCTGCCCGCCTTGATCCGGATTGCCGGCGACCCCTCCCATGTGTTGACCATCAGTGACTTTGCCGCTGCCGGCGAACTTGGAGTGCGGAGCAGCCTTGGAGAAGACCCGACCCTCCGCTGGGACGCCCTGGAGGGCTTCGCTCAGCTTGCCGCCGAAGGCAAGTTCACGGTGCCGGTCAACCGGACCTTCCCTCTCGAGGCATGGCGCACAGCGCTCGAGCTCAGCCTCGACCGGAGGGCCAACGGAAAACTCGTGCTGGTGCCGTAAGCGGGGCTGGCTTGCTCCCCGGGAACCCGGACTTGTGTCTCGGACTTGTGTTTGGAAGCAGGCCTTTTGAAGCATCCCGCTACACTGAGGGTGGCTCGGCAAGGATTCCGAGCTCGGGCGCAGCCTCGCGTCTGAACGCCTCCGCAGCCGCCGAGCCCCGATGAGACCTTTCCCGCCGACACGCGCCGCACTTCCCGCGAGCCGTCGAGCTTCAAAGACCGCCGCCTCGCTCCTCGGCCTCGCACTCCTTCTCGCATCTTGCGGCGCGGCCGCGCAGGCGTCCAATCTGGCCCTTGCCCTTGAGCCCGACGGCCCGTTCACGCAAGTTCCGCGATCCTTCGCTGTGTTCCTGACCAACACCACCGACCACATCCTTCGCCTGCCCCGGCCTTACCTCGACTGCTCCGCCATCCCTTGCGGCATCTTGTACCTGCGCCTCAACTTCAAGCCGTCCGGAGCCTCGCGACGCGTCAAGGCAAATAGCGGTTGCACCGCTGACTTCTTCCATGCCCGGGACTCCATCCTCCAGCAGATCGCCTCCTGGGAGACGCTGCTGCCGGGTCAGTCGCTCGCCACGCATGCCGTACTGCTGGATGGGGAAACGACCGGCGAAGCCAGTACGTACACCCTCTACGTCGAATACCTTCCGCCTTACGTCACCCCTGTTGAGAGGGCGGAGCTCACCCTGCGCCGCGTCGACATCCCCGACGCCGAACTCTCCTCCCCCAAACTGGTCTATGTCCTCCCGGCAAAGGCTCGCCGGTGACTCGCCTCCTCCGCCTGCTCGCCTACCTGCGCCGGTACGCGCTGCACACCGCGGCGGCGGTTGTGCTGATGGCGGCGGTCGGACTGCTCGAAGCCTTTCGCGTCCTGCTTATCCAGCCCATCTTCGACAACGTTCTCCGTCCCGGCACCGCCGCGCACTCCGTCTCCCTCTTCGGCAGCTTCGGGTCGCGCTTCCACACGCATTTCGCCTTCGACCTTCACTCCCTTGTCCCAAGCGCCTTCCACAACGAGTGGACCGTGGTCGGCTATGCGCTCGTCGCCTCCACCCTGCTCAAAAGCCTCTGCGACTTCGCCGGCACGTACCTGGTCAACTACGCCGGCTTCGGCATGATCACCGACCTGCGCGACGACCTCTACGCCTCCATGCTCCGCCGGTCCGTTGCCTTTTTCCAGCGCAACACCACCGGCACGCTGCTTTCCACCCTCATCAACGACATCGAACGCGTCCAGTTCGCCATGTCCTCGGTCCTCTCCGACTTCCTCCAGCAGTTCTTTACCCTTGTCTTCACTCTCGCCCTCGTCATCGCCCTGGGCGGCAAGCTCGCCTGGCTCCTGCTCCTCTTCGTCCCTGTCGTGGCGCTCTCGGTCCGCCGCATCGGCCGCAACGTGCGCCGGACCACGCGGGGCGGGCAGGACAAGCTCGCCGAGATCCAGAACATCCTGCACGAAACCATCACCGGCAACCGCATCGTCAAGGCCTTCAACATGGAGCCTTGGGAGCTGGGGCGCTTCCGCCACGCCGCCCGCCGGCTGTTTCGAGCCAACCTCCGCTCCGTCCGCGCGCAAGCTCTCTCCTCCCCGCTCATGGATGCTATCGGGGCTATTGCCATCGCGTTGCTCCTGCTTGCCGGGCGCGGGCAAATCCAGCGCCGCTCCATGACCGAAGGACAGTTCTTTACGTTTCTGGTCGCGCTGTTTAAGCTCTACGATCCTGTCCGCAAGTTTGCCCTCTACTACAACAATTTTCAGCAAGCCCTGGGCGCTTCGAGCGAGATATTTCGATTGATGGACGCGACTGACGATCTGCCGGAAAGGCCCGAGGCGCCCCGTTTGCGGGGCTTCGAGCATGCTATCCGCTTCGAGGATGTCGCTTTCCGTTATCACGGGACAGACGCACCGGAAGAGGCGGTGCTTGCGGGCATCGACCTGACCATCCGCAAGGGTGAGGTCGTCGCGCTCGTGGGCCCGAGCGGCGCGGGCAAGTCGACGCTCGCCAGTCTGGTGCCGCGCTTTTTCGACCCCTCGCACGGCCGCGTGACGCTCGACGGGCACGACCTCCGGGAGGTTTCGCTGGCTTCGCTCCGCGACCAGATCGGCACCGTGACGCAGGATCTGATCTTGTTCAACGACACGGTTCGCAACAATATTGCCTATGGCCGCCCAAACGTGCCCTTGGAGGAGGTAGAGGAGGCGGCGAGACATGCGCACGCGCACGAGTTTATCCTTCGCCTGCCGCAGGGCTACGACACACCGATCGGCGAAAAGGGCTTTCGCTTGTCGGGCGGGGAGCGTCAGCGGCTCGCCATCGCTCGCGCCCTGCTCAAGAACGCCCCGATTCTGATCCTCGACGAGGCCACCTCCGCGCTCGACGCGGAAAGCGAGTCGCTTGTCCAACCCGCGCTCGGCAACCTCATGCAGGGCCGCACCGTCATCGTTATTGCGCACCGGCTCTCCACCGTGCGCCGCGCGACGCGCATCGCCGTACTCGAGTCCGGGCGCATCACCGCCGTCGGCTCGCATGAAGAGCTGCTCGCGCGCTCCTCGACCTACAGGCGGCTCTACGACCTTCAGTTCGCCGCCATTCCCGAAGCGGAGCTGCGCGCCTGAGGCACGTGCGTCCCGCCCTACCCTGTTCCCACACCCGAGGTCCTTATTCCCAGCCCAAAACCCAGTGACGCAGCCATAACTGAACCGGCCGTCTCCCCTCTCCGTTCCATGACCGGCTATGCCGGCGCGACCCACGACCTCAGGCCCGGCACGGCGCTTTCGTTGACGATCAGAAGCGTGAACCATCGTTTTCTCGACCTCAACCTGCGCCTTGCACCCGGCTGCGAAGCGCTGGAGCCAACGTTTCGCGCGGAGCTCAAGCGCGCCCTCGCGCGAGGTCACGTCGAACTGACTCTTACGGTCGACCGGTCTTCCAGCCCGGGGACGCGACCGTCTGGGCCGGCCTTCGATCCCGCGGCGCTGCGCGTGTTTCTGGCGAGCTTCGACGAAGCGGCCCGCGCACACACGCTTGCTTGCCGGCCCGACCTGAACGCGCTGGCGCTGGTTCCCGGTCTGCTCGCGTCCTCGACGCACACGCCCATCGCGGAGGATGTAGTTCGCGAGACCGCGCCCGCCTTGCTCAACAGGGCGCTCGCCGCCCTCCAGGCCATGCGCGTTCACGAAGGGCAAGCCTTGGCCGCGTCCATGGTGCCGCTGCTCGATGAGCTCACCGCGCTCGCCCGTGAGGCCACCTCGCTTCGGGAGGAGGCTCAGCCGGCGCACCTCGCCAGGCTCGCGTCGCGGATGCGCGCCCTCGTCGACAGGGACGCAGACCCCAACCGTCTGCTCGCCGAAGCCGCCCTGCTCGCGCAGCGCGGGGACATCGAGGAGGAGCTCACGCGGCTTCACACGCACCTCGCGCACTTTCGAGCCATCCTCAACGGCGGTGGCGAGGCTGGAAAGAAGCTCGATTTCCTGCTCCAGGAGATGAACCGGGAAGCCAACACAATCCTGTCGAAGACGGGCGGCACTACCGGCGCGGGCGAGCGGATCACCGTCGCTGGGCTCGCCATGAAGTCCGCCATCGAAAAGCTGCGTGAGCAGGCGCAAAACATCGAGTAGCGCGCCGACGATATGGCGTGCGGCCGCAGACGCCCGGGCGGCGAGCAAGCGCGAAATGGTCCATCGCCGCGCAATCGCGGGTGCGCCCACCGAAACCTCCTCGGGATCATCTATCGTGTCCCTTATCGGCACATTGGGCGTTTTTGTTTAGGCACGCACCCGCTTTTTCTCAAATGCCCATTTCCACCGCGGCTCAGGAGGCCCTTGGCAGGTATTCTCTTCATCATCTCGGCCCCCTCGGGCTCAGGCAAGTCGACCCTGGTCGCCCAGATCCGGTCCCAGGTCACGGGCCTGGAGTTTTCCGTCTCCTATACGACCCGCAAGCCGCGCGGCTCGGAAGCCTCGGGCCGCGAGTATAACTTCATCTCGGTGCCCGAGTTCGAGGCTCGCATCGCGAACGACGAGTTCCTCGAGTACGCCGACGTGTTCGGCAACTATTACGGAACCGCGCGGGCTTCCCTCGCCGAGGCGACGGCGCGGGGAAACGATCTGCTGCTGGACATCGATGTGCAGGGCGCGGAGCAGGTGCGCGAGCGGATGCCCGATGCGGTCGGCATCTTCGTCCTGCCGCCGACGCCGGCGGTGCTAGAAGCGCGTCTGCGCAACCGCAGCCGGGCCGAGGGCGCGCTCGACGATGAGGTTCTCGCGCGGCGGCTTCGCAAGGCCCGGAGCGAGATCGGCAATTACTTTCGGTACCGGTACGTTTTGATCAATGACGTTTTAGAGCTTGCGGTGGACGAACTTTCAGCTATTGTGTCCGTAGAACGTTTCCGGCGCGGCGACGCGGCTCCGGCCTCCGGCCCGGAAACGGCTCGCATGTTGGCGCTTGCGAACGGGTGCGGACAGCAAGGCATCCGGCAGCGTTTGGAACCGGTTCTCGCGGCCTTCGGGATCGCGGCACATCCGTCCTCTGAGGTCAGTCCATGAAGCTCGAACACGAGTTCGACAGCAACTTCCGCTACGTCATCGTGGCCGCCCGGCGCGCCCGCCAGCTCCAGAACGGCTCGCTGCCTCTGGTCGTCACACCCTCGTCCAAGGCGTCCAGGATCGCGCAGGACGAGATCATGGCCGGGCTGGTGCAGCACGTTCGGTACGACACGCCGGTGCTCAAACCGGGCTTTGACGCGCCGGAAATCCCGCGCTTCGCCGTCTAGGGATCGAGCAGCCGCAGTCCCGCCCCCTCGGTCGCACACGCGGGCGGGACACGTTTGCTGCCTACGGCAAAGACCGGATTCGGACCGCTTTTCCACGCTTTTCGCCGCAACCCGAGAGAGCCTTCATCGCCCATTTACAATCAGGGCGAGCGTGGGAGGCTCCCCTCGAATGAAGGTCACTCTCGGCGTCACCGGCGGTATCGCCGCGTACAAGGCTGTGGAACTGCTTCGCGCTCTCCAGGCCAAGGCCCTCGACGTCCAGGTCGTGATGACCGCCGGGGCGCAGCGCTTCATTCAGCCATTGACCTTTGCCGCCTTGTCCGGCCGCCGGGTGATCACGAGCTTTTGGGAGGACCAGGCCGCCGAGGAAGCCGAGGGACGCTCGCCGGCCATGGAGCACATCGAGCTCGCGCGGGCGACCGATGCGTTGCTGATCGCGCCTGCTTCCGCCGATACCCTGGCCCGACTAGCTCAGGGCCGGGCGGACGATTTTCTCGCCACCCTGTACCTGGCCACGCCCGCCCCGGTTCTGCTGGCCCCCGCGATGAACGTGCGGATGTGGGAGCACCCGGCCACGCAAGCGAATGTCGAACTGCTGCGGTCGCGCGGCGCGGCCGTCATC
>CAXTTW010000103.1:0-7689 GCA_964247255.1 uncultured Acidobacteriaceae bacterium | reverse complement strand
CCCGGGGCGGCCGCGGGGGGCGCCCGGCGGCGCACCCAACGCGCCCGCGACCGGGGCGCCGAGCTGCTCGCCCAGGCCGAGCGCGACGACGAAGCAGCGGACATCGAGCTGGCCCGCGCGGCGGGGGTGCCCTCATTCCGCACCGCCACACTTACCGAGCCGCTGGAGGCCGAAGGGCCGCCGGTTGCCGAAGGACCGGTGACCGAGAGTATCGAGCAACGGCTCGACATCGCGGTCGCGCGCGCCGGGCTGCCCGAGGCCGACGCCAACCTGCGCCTCCAGCACGCCAACGGCGTTACCGACCTGCAGATTCTCGGCGGCTACAAGCGCAACTCCGGCTTCAATACCGGCTACGGTGCCATTCAGTACGACCTGCCCTTGTTCAACCGCAACCAGGGCGGCATCGCGCAGGCCGCGGCATCGCGGCAGCTTGCCCAGGACCAGCTGGACTACGCCCGCGCACAGGCCCGGGCCGAGATCGAAGCCGCTCTCGCGGCCTACCACCGCGAGCAGGGGCTCGTACGCACGCTGCTGCCCCCCTCGCTTGACCGCGCCCGGCGCAACGCGGACATCATCCTCGACGCTTACCGCACGGGCGGCTACGACCTCTTGCGCCTGCTCGACGCGCAGCAGGTGCTCATCGCCACGCGCCTGCTCGCCATCCAAACCTGGAGCGGCTACCAGCGCTCCGCCGTCACCCTTCGCGCCGCCATGGGAGTACCCCTGTGAAGCACCTGCCCGTCCTCGCCTTGCTCGCCACCCTCGCCCTTGCCGCCTGCTCCCCGCCTCCCTCAGGCGGCATGCGCCCCTCCTCCGACTCAAAGTCCGACTCCAAATCCGGAGGCGGCTCGGGTTCCGGCAGCAGCGGCGGCAACAAGGATAAAGCCCAGGGCAGCAACTCCGGCGGGGCTTCGAGCGGCGGTTCCAAAACCAGCGCCGGCGGCAGCTCGCAAGCGGGCGCCGGCGGCTCTGACGCTTCAGGCGGCGGCGGCGACTCCACCTCCAACGCAGCCGATACCACCCTCACCCTTTCGCCCGACGAGCTTCGCCGCGGCGGCGTCACCGTGGTCCAGATCGAGCCGAGGGAGGTGCCCCGCACCCTTTCCGTCCCCAGCCAAATCACCATGAACGAGCTCCAGACCGCGCACATCGCGCCCTACTCCGACGGACGGGTGACCGACGTGATCGCCGCTCCCGGCGACCGCGTCCGCCGCAATCAGATCCTCGCCCTGCTCCACTCCCACATCGTGCACGAGTCCGTCGGCGCGCTCGCCATGGACTACGCGAACGAGCGCCGCGCCGAGGCCGCCCTCACCTACGCCCAGTCCAAGCGCGACCGCTATGCGCACCTTTACCAAATCCAGGCTGCCTCGCTCGAGCAGCAGCAGACCTCCAATCAGGAGCTCGCGCAGGCACAGAACGACCTCAGCAACATCAAGGCTTCCATCATCCAGGAAACCGAGCACCTCGCCGACACGCTGCAGATCCCGTCGGAACAGGTGAACCCGAACACCATCTACACCTTCGAGGACGTGCCGCTCAAGTCGCCCATCGCCGGCACCGTCGTGACGCGGTCCATCGCGCCCGGCATGGTGCTCCAGCTTGGCCAGGAAACCTACGCGGTCTCCAATCTAAGCTCCGTGTGGAACATGGCTTCGGTCTCGCAGACCGACCTGCCGTATCTCCGGGTCGGCCAACGCGTCACGGTCCGCACCGATGCCTGGCCCGGCGAGACCTTCACCGGACGCGTGACGCTGATCGGCTCCGCGCTCGACCCCGCGACCCGCACCATCCAGGTCCGGGCCACGCTCGACAACCGCGAGGGCAAGCTCAAGCCGCAGATGTTCACCACCGCCACGATCGACGAAACCGCCGCCCGGCAGGCTTTGTTCATCCCGGAGGCGGCGCTACAGGACGTCAACTCCCTTCCCGTCGTATTCGTGACCGGGGACGGCCAACACTTCACCGCCCGCTCCGTGAAGACCGCCGCCCCGGTCAACGGCGAGGTCGAGGTCACTGACGGCCTCCATCCCGGTGACCATGTCGTCGTTCAGGGCTCGTTCACGCTGAAATCCGCGCTGCTGAAGAGCTCGATCGGGGACGACTGAAACCATGTCTTCGAAGGGGCTTATCCTGAGCGCGGCGAAGGACCTGCTTTGCCGGATGCCGTATAGGGCGGCTGAGACCGGAGCTTACGGCTCCCAGGGATTGAAGATCGCCAGGCCCAGCCCTTCGAAGTCCCGCGCGTTGCGGGTCACCAGCGTCAGCCCATGCTCCAGCGCCGTCGCCGCGATCAGGCCGTCCGTACTGCTTAAAGGTCTGCCTGCTCTATGACGCATAGCATTCAAGATGCCCCAGCGGCCCGCAACGCTCTCCGTTACGTCCAAGATACGCCCCGAGAACACCGGTCTCAGTTCCGTCTCATACCAGTGTTCCAGCTCAGTTCGGCGTTTGCCTGCCGCAAGCAGCGCTATGCCGGTTCGCAGCTCACCGATCGTAACGGCGCTGAGAAACAGAGACTCATTGCGCTGCGCTGTGATCCATGTCCCGACCCGCGGGTCGGGACGAGACCGGATCCGTTCTGAAGGCACATTTGTATCGAGCAAAAATCCGACGCTCACGAGAAATCGACCTGCCTCGGAGGCGAAGGATCACGCGGAATTTCCAGATCGTCGGCCAGGCCCCTCACCATCGCGAACACTTCCTCGACGCTCCGCTTCGGCGCAGCCGGCCCAATCGCAGCTGGCAGAGCCTCGAACGCCTGCATGAGCGCGTCCTCCAAATCGAGAAACCGCCCGCTCGCCATCCGTTCCTGGATCAGCGCTTCGAGCTCCGGCTTATGTATCTCTATCGTCATTCCAGCTGCCTCCTTTTTCATTCTGCGCCCGGCTATCGCGTCTCGTCTCTCTTCCTGGAGGCTCGCCTGAGCGCGCTTGGGCTGCCGCCACCCGGCGACGCGGCTCAGCGATCCCACAAAAAGCATCCCGCCTCCGCCCGTGATACCTCTTAAGCTAATCAGCGTCTCACCACCACAAGGAATCCAGCCGCTCATGAAGCCCATCCTGAACTTCGTCCTCTCCAACCGCTGGCTGGTCCTGGTCTCGATGCTCCTGCTGCTCGCGGGGGGCGCGCTGGTCCTCACGCAAATCCCGCTCGAAGCCTTCCCCGATCTCACCAACAACCAGGTCGTGGTCTCCGCCAAGGCCCCCGGCATGAGCCCCGTCGAGGTCGAGCAGCTGATCACCTTCCCGCTCGAGTCCGCCTTCCTCGGCATGCCCCACCTCCAGGTCGTCCGCTCCACCTCCAAGCTCGAAATTACCCTGCTGACCATCGTCTTCGACGACTCGATCGATCTCTACCGCGCGCGCCAGCTCGTCGCCGAACGGCTCAACCAGGTCCAGGGCACCATGCCCCCCGGCATCACGCCCGTCATGGGGCCCATGTCCACGGCCTTCGGCGAGATCTACCAGTTCACCGTCCAGTCCCCCACGCTCTCGCTCATGCAGCTCAAGACGCTGCTCGACTGGACTATTCGGTACAAACTCGCCACCGTTCCCCAGGTCTCCGAGATCAACTCCTGGGGCGGCGAAATCAAGCAATACTCCGTCCTCGTCGACCCCGATGCGCTCCGCCGATACAACCTCACCCTCCATGAGGTCATCACGGCGATCCAAAGTAACAACAGCAATTTCGGCGGCTCATACATCGAGCACTCCGACCAGACCTACGCGGTGCGCGGGCTCGGCCGCGCCGCCTCCCTCGACGACCTCGGCAACACCGTCGTCACTACCTCGAACGGCACCCCGGTGCTGGTCAAGCAGGTCGCCAAGCTCGAAACTCTTCCTCTCATCCGCCAGGGCGCCATCCTCCACGACGCCGCGGGCGAAACCGTCTCCGGCATGGTCATCGCGCTGCGCGGCGCGAACAGCAACAAGGTCATCCAGCAGGTCAAGGAGAAGATCGACGGGCTCAAGCTCCCCGGCGGAGCGAAAATCATCCCCTTCTACGACCAGTCCAACGTCATCCACTCATCCATCGGCACCGTCCGCGACAACCTGCTCATCGGCGCCTCGCTGGTCATCGTCGTGCTGCTCGTCTTCCTCGGCAACTGGCGCGCCGCCCTCGTCGTCGCCTGCACCATACCCCTTTCGCTCCTGTTCGCGTTCCTCGGCATGGCAGTCTTCGGCATCTCCGCCAATCTCATGTCGCTCGGCGCGATCGACTTCGGCACCATCGTCGACGGCTCCGTGATCATGGTCGAGAACTCCATGCACCGGCTCGAAAACGGAGACGAGGATGAGAACGAGCCGGACCCGGGCAAGCGCAGACGCGACATCCTGCCCACCATCCGCTCCGCCTCCGCCGAGGTCGCGCGTCCCATCATCTTCGGCGTTCTTATCATTCTGGCGGTCTACATTCCCGTCCTTACGCTACAGGACCTCGCCGGACGCATGTTCCGCCCCATGGCCGTCACCGTGATGTCGGCCCTGGTCGGCTCGCTGGTGCTTGCCCTGTTCGTGGTGCCCACCCTGTGCTCGCTGGCCTTGCGCCCGCGCGACCCCGACCGGCCCCACTCGCGCCCGGTTGCTACCTTTCTGCGCTTCTGCGAGCGCACGCTGGCCAAGCTGCCGTGGAATCGCCGGCGCTCTTTCAAGGGTCATCCTGAGCGAAGCGAAGGACCTGCTTATCGTGCGCACGGGACTGAGCACGGGACTTGGTTCGACCGTCTACGTACCCGCTACGCCAACTCCCTCGACCGCGCCGAGCACCACCGCAAGCTCGTGCTCTTCTCCGCCCTGGCGCTCGTCGTGCTCGCCGTCGCCTCCCTGTTCTTCATCGGGACTGAGTTCATGCCCACCCTCGACGAGGGCTCGCTTATCATCACGTCCAAAAAGCTTCCCGGCATCTCCCTCAGCCAGTCCATCAAGGTCCAGCAGCAAATCGACAAAAGCATCCGCTCCTTCCCCGAGGTCTCCTCCGTCGTCGCTAAAATGGGCCGCCCCGACCTGGCTACCGAGGCCATGGGCGTGTACGAAACCGATGCCTATGTCAACTTCTACCCAAGCAAGCAATGGCGCAAAGCGTTCAACACGAAGCAGAAGCTCGCCGACGGCCTCTCCGACGCCCTCGATAAGATCCCCGGCGTCGCCTACGAGTTCACCCAGCCGATGGAGATGCGCATGGACGAGACCATCACCGGCGCGCGCGGCGACCTAGCCCTCAAAATCTTTGGCCCCGATCTCGCTGTTTTGGAGCGCCTGGGCCACCAGGCCAACGCCATCCTCGCCGCGGTCCCCGGCGCTTCCCAGCCGCAGCTCGAGCGCATCGGCGGCGCGACCAACCTCGAAATCCAGATCAACCGCACCGAAGCCGCCCGGTACGGGCTCAACGTTTCCGACATCCAGGAAGTCATCGAGTCGCTGCTCGGCTCCCGCCAGATCTCCGAAATGGTTGAGGGCGAGCAGCGCTTCCCCATCGCCGTCCGCCTGCCCTCCGACCTGCGCAACAACTTGGCCGCCATCCACACCCTCCAGCTCAAGACGCCCTCCGGCCAGCTCGTGCAGCTCGACCAGGTGGCCGCGATCAAGGAGGTTTCAGGCCCCATCCTCATCAACCGCGAGGACGCGCAGCGCCGCGTTCTGGTTTCGACCAATGTCGAAGGCCGCGACCTCGGCTCCTATGTCAAGGAGGCGCAGCAAAAAATCGCCTCCGGCCTGCCGCTGCCACCCGGCTACTCGCTCCAGTGGGGCGGGCAGTATCAGAACGAGCAGCAAGCCGAGGCGCGGCTCGCCATCGCCCTGCCGCTTTCACTTCTCATCATCTGCGCGCTGCTCTACGCCTCGTTCCAGAACGTGAAGCAGACCATCCTGATCCTGCTCATCGTGCCGCTGGCGCTGGTCGGCGGCATCGCCGCGCTCTGGATCCGCGGCATCAACCTCAACCTGTCCGCGTCTATCGGCTTCATCGCCCTATTCGGGGTCGCGGTGCTCGATGGCGTGGTCATGGTGTCGCACATCAACAACCTGCGGGAAAAAGGGCTGGAGATGGCCAAGGCCGTTCGCCAGGGCGCGGCCGACCGGCTCCGCCCCGTGCTCATCACCGCAACCGTCGCCTCGCTCGGCTTCATCCCCGCCGCGCTCAACACCGCCCGCGGGGCGGAGGTTCAACGCCCCCTGGCCACCGTCGTCATCGGCGGTCTGATCACCGCGACGCTGCTGACCTTGTATGTGCTGCCCCTGCTTTACCCCGCTTTCAGCCGCGGCCTGCCACCGGCACCGCCGGTTCCCGACCGGAACGCCACCCGCATGGAGGAAGAAGACCGCGAACCCGCTCACGCGTGAGCTCTCGTCTCGGAGCCTGCGCGAAAAATCCACTCATTGAATGCCGTCTCTTCCGGCATCGGCGCAAGGGACCGGTTCGCGCCTGTCGATCTTGGAAGGGAGCGGCCACCTGGTCCGATCGACGAACCCGTGCGGTAAGCCGGAAGGATCGCCGGGCTCTCGCCTGGTGGCGGCTCAAACACGCGGGCAAGCGCCTCAACGCCGCTTACCCGCGTCCGCCAGCGGTTTAACGATGTCGTCCTTCTCCACTTTCGCGAAGTCCTTGCCCTCCACCCCGGCCAGCTGCGCGGTGACCGGGTCCGCGCTCACGCTTTTCTCGACCGCGATCTCCATGGTGCGCATCATGTGCCCGTACGCCTCGGCCTTGGTCGTCCCCATGTCCCGGAACAGCTGGTACGCGCTGCCCATCTGCGGATCCTGCTTGACCATGTTCGCGAGGATCTTCTGCTGGTCCCCGGGCTTGTTCTGAATCGCCTGGAGCGTGTCGACGAAGCCCGGCAGACGCGCCGGGTCGTCGGCCCCCATGTGGCCCTTGATGATGCCGTACGCGTGCGCGGCAACGACGCCCCGCCGCTCGCCTTTGGCCGCGTCCGTCCTGGTCTCGTCGATCATGCGGCCCGGGAACAGCCCGCCGAAGACATTCTTGCGGTTCACCGCCTGCACCGCCTGATCGCGCAGGGCACCGCGCGCCGCCTTGACTGCCGCCTCGGGTACCTCGCCTACCGGCACCGTGCGCTCCGGAACGCGCCCGACCACCTCGCCCTTGCCGTTGCGGACGTCGACCCCGGCCACCTTGAACCCGTCGTGCGACTCCTGCGCGAACTTGACCCGGTTCAGGAGGTCGGCGTGGCCGATCTTGGTACTCTTGTCCTCGCGCATGCCCTTCTTGTAGGTCCGCACGGCGGCCGCCGGGTCCATCCCGACCGCGCCATTCACCGCATAGCCTGCAGCCTGGAGAGCTCCGCTCGCGGCCACGCTGCCGCCGTGGGTCGCCCCGGCGAGCAGGCCGGAGCCGGCGACCGAGAGCGCGCTCGATGCTGCCCCATACAAGGCGCGGTTGCGCTGCTTGCCCGCGACCTCGTTGGCGATGTGGTCCGCCAAAAGGATGTCCTTGGCGTGCGTGCTCGCCTCGGCCAGCGCCGGATCCTCGGACTTGGCAAGAGCGGCGACCTTGCCCATGTCGTACCGGAACGCGCCGTTCTTGTCCTTGGCCAGCAGCAGCGTGTCCTGGCGCGGGTAAAGCTGCGAAACGCCCCCATTTGTACCGTCCTGCTTTCTCCCTTCGGCGACCGAGGCCTTGAACTTGGCCGTGTCCCCCTGGAGCGATGCATCGAGCTGCTTCATATAC
>CAXTTW010000102.1:0-7711 GCA_964247255.1 uncultured Acidobacteriaceae bacterium | reverse complement strand
GTGCTGCTCGCGCGTCTGCTCGGCTCTGTCCCGGCGGCCCAAGCCGCGGTGCCGCCCTTGGAGGCCTCCCCAGCCCCGGCCGCGCTCACCTCGCCCGCCTCGGCGGAGGAAGCGCTGCACACGGTCAAGAGCCCCATCGTCGGAACTTTCTACGAGTCGCCCTCGCCTGGCTCCTCCGCCTTCGTCAAAGTGGGCGACCAGGTCGAGGCCGGCCAGCCCTTGTGCATCGTCGAGGCCATGAAGCTGATGAACGAGATCGAGTCCGACGTCACAGGCGAGATCGTCAGGCAGCTCGTCGCCAACGGCCAGCCTGTCGAGTACGGCCAGCCGTTGTTCGCGGTGCGGGCACGGTAGGCGCTGCTTTGGCGCACCGGTTTCGGTGCGCGCTGCCTGATCAAAATGGGGTCATCCCGAGGAGCGCGGCGACGAAGAACCTGCTTTTCCCGAGAGCGGGAACAAAGCAGGTTCGCGCGCCGCTCAGAATGCCCCTTTCTGCATTTCCGCCTGGCTCCGCTACCCTGAAGAGACCCTATGTTCGCAAAAGTCCTCATCGCCAACCGCGGCGAAATCGCCCTCCGCGTCATCTCCGCCTGCAAGGAGCTCGGCATCCGCACGGTCGCCGTTTACTCCGAAGCCGACCGCAACTCGCTCCACGTCCGCTTCGCCGACGAGGCGATCTGCATCGGCCCGCCGCGCTCGTCGGAAAGCTACCTCCATGTTCCAGCGGTGATCGCCGCGGCGGAGATCGCGGACGTCGATGCGATCCACCCCGGCTACGGCCTTCTGAGCGAGAACGCTAACTTCGCGGAAGTGTGCCGGCAATCGAACATCAAGTTCATCGGGCCGCCGCCCGAGGTCACCCGCATGATGGGCGAGAAGTCCGTCGCGCGCCAGACCATGAAAAAGGCCAAGGTACCCATCCTGCCCGGCTCGGACGGTGTGCTCACGGACGAGAACGACGCCCTCGCCTGGGCCAAGACCATCGGCTACCCGGTCATCCTCAAAGCCGTGGCTGGCGGCGGCGGGCGCGGCATGAGGATCGTCCGCGCGCCGGCCGAGCTGCCCGCTTTGTTCCAGGCCGCGAGCTCCGAGGCCGCGAACGCCTTCGGCAACGGCGAAATGTACATGGAAAAGTTCATCGAGCGGCCGCGTCACATCGAGTTCCAGGTGTTGGCCGACGAGCACGGCAGCGTCCTCTCGCTCGGCGAACGCGAGTGCTCCATCCAGCGCCGCCATCAGAAGCTCATCGAGGAGGCTCCCTCGCTTCAGGTCACCGCGAAGATGCGCGAGGAGATCGGCAAGACCATCCGCAAATCGCTGGTCGATGTGGGCTACCAGAACGCCGGCACCATCGAATTCCTCATGGACGAGGACGGCAAGCTCTACTTCATCGAGATGAACACGCGCATCCAGGTGGAGCACCCGGTCACCGAGATGATCACCGGCGTCGACCTGGTGAAGGCGCAGCTGCGCGTGGCCGCCGGAGAGAAACTCGCGAGCATCATCCCCGACCCGATCGCCATCCGCGGCCACGCCATCGAGTGCCGCATCAATGCCGAGCACCCGGAAAAGTTCACCCCGTCCGCGGGCAGGATCACCGCCTTCAACCTCCCCGGCGGCAACGGCATCCGCGTGGATACGGCCCAGTATGCCGAGGGCGTGGTGCCGCCCTACTACGACTCGCTCATCGCCAAGCTCATCACCCACGGCAAGGACCGTCCCGAGGCCATCGCCCGGATGGAGCGGGCGCTCGAAATGTTTGTCGTCGAAGGCATCCACACGACGGTTTCGCTCCACCGGAAGATCTTCCAAGACCCCGAGTTCCGGCGCGGAGAGTTCGATACTAAGTTCATGGAGCGGTTCTTCGAGCGGGAGAAAGAGCGGCGCGAGCAGATGCCCCATATGGTCGCGGGTTAGGATGCGGAGCGCGGTTCCTGCCATGAGAGTTGCTGCCGGTTCTAACAAAGCCGGGCAGCGCGGGACCCGAGCTTCGCTTCATAGTCCGGATCACGCGATTGGGCCTTGAACTCCGCTTCTGACGCATCCGTACAGAGAAGCCGGCTTGTCGATAGCAACGCGTTGACGGAAAACAGGGAAGGCATGACGATGCATGGTCCTGCCTTCCACCTACCCGCCACGACACAGCGACGAGCAAATCGGTCCGGCGTTTTATCCGACGCTGCGAGGGATCTCTTAGTTGGACAACGGTGCCGCCGCGTGCACGAGACTAAGCCGGACTCAGAGTTCCGCGGCAGTCTGCTCCGAGTAGGACGGGAAGTCGCTGTATCCCCTGGCATCGCCGCCGTAGAACCTGGAGCGGTCGTACTCCTTCAAGGGATGATTGCCCTTGAGCCGCTTCGGCAAGTCGGGATTCGATGTAAAGAAGCGCCCGAACGCCACCAGGTCTGCATCGCCCTCTTTTAAGATCGCCTCCGCGCTTTCCCTGTCGAAGCCTCCGGCTGCGATGATTGTGCCTTTGTAGAACCTTCGAAGATGAGAGCAGGCGACTGCTTTTGCCGATTCGGCGTCCTCGCCGGTACTGGCTCCGGAGATGCGGGGTTCAATCACGTGTAGGTAAGCAAGATCGAACCGGTTCAGCTGCTCGCCGAGGTAGCCGAACAAGGCATCCGTGTTGCTGTCTCCCATTTCGTTGAACTTGCCGCCCGGAGAGATGCGGACGCCGACGCGACCTGGCCCCCATATCGAGACTGCGGCCTGGAGGGCTTCCAGGGGTAGGCGGGTTCGATTCTCATAGGAACCGCCATAGCTATCCGTGCGTTGATTCGAGGCGTCTTCCAGGAACTGGTCCAAAAGGTAGCCGTTCGCGAAATGTACTTCTACGCCGTCGAACTCGGCCTCTTTCACGCGCCGGGCAGCGGCTCGGAACTCCTCGACGATAGAAGGGAGTTCGTCGAGCGAGAGAGCGCGCGCCGGGGACGCCGTCACTTGGCCTTCCAGCGTATAAGCATGGCCCGCGAACGGCAGTGCCGACGGCGCAACCGGTGCTGCACCATCAGGCTGCAAAGAAACATGAGACGCGCGGCCGGCGTGGTAAATCTGAGCGAAAATGCGGCCGCCCTTGGCGTGCACGGCCTGCGCGAGCTTCGCGAAAGCCGGTATGAAGCGGTCGTCGTGGATGTTTGGAGATCCCTGAAAGGCGTTGCCCTTTGCGGAAACCGCCGAACCTTCCATGATCAGGAGCGCACCTCGCGAGGCGCGCTGCGCATAGTACTCAATCATCATGCTGCTCACTATCCCATCCGGATTGGCTCGCATTCGGGTCATGGGTGCCATGACGACACGGTGTGAAAGGGCGTAAGGCCCGACAAGAACTTCCGAAAACAACTTCGTAGACTGCATGCCATCTCCTGGACGCCTGTCGCGGTCTGAAGAAGCGGCCGCGTGCGATCCTTAATGTGATGTTTGTAAGCACATAAAGAATCAGCATCCTTTCCCGCTTTTTCAGGTGAAACCGTATCTGGCCAACATCCCCGACATCGGAGCAGGCCCTAAACTACAAGCCTCTCCCGGCTGACCCAGGAACATGCGGATGATCATAAGGCTTTAAGGAAACGGGCTCCGGTCCGGCCTACTTCTTTGCCCGGCGCACTGCCTCAACCAAGTCAGCCAGAGTCGTTCGCGATAAAACCCGCTCAAAACCGGCCTGCGCGTCGGGCAGGAGATCCGACATGAGTTGCTGGATGTGTACACTTACCCGGCAGGTCTCTACCACCGGGTAGCTATGGACGGTAAAAATTGCCGGAGACTCACTCGCGCGGTAAATATCCGCCACGGTGATCTCGGTGGCAGGTTTAGCCAAAGTGCAATAGCCATGCTTCCCTCGAACGGCTTTCAAGAGGCCGGCCTTTACGAGCTTGGACACGGATTTTCGTACGAAAGTGGGTGCAGTGTTTACGCTGTCGGCAAGGAAATCGGAGTTCACCTGTTCATCGACGCGATCTGCCAGAACAGTCATGATGTGCGTCGCGACGGAGAATTGCACGCTGGCCAATCCCACGATCTGAGCTTAGCACAGTCACATTTAAGCGAATTAGGCGAAGACCGCTGAAAGAGAAGTGATCAATCCCCAGCACCGCAGCGCATGAACTTTTAGAAATACGCTTGGTGCGACTCGATGTTCGTACCTTTGCTGCTGTCGTTCGTTCCAGCCTTATCGCCCAGCCTCGAACGACGGAGGCGCAGCCCCGGCCTGCGCGCCACGGCTCTTGTCCGGCGCGGCTCCCAACACAAATCCGAGCGAACCGCCCCGTAGGGCAAAGCTTTCCGGCAGGAAGTTCTTGTCCCAGGGTTTGCCGTCGACGCTCAGGGTTCGCACATAGGGGCCGTTTCCGGAAGCCGTGATCGTTACGTCTCCGCCCGGCCTCCTCACCGTCGCCTTCGCGAACAGCGGCGAGCCAAGCACCAGCTCCGCCC
The DNA here is from genome assembly GCA_964247255.1 of uncultured Acidobacteriaceae bacterium. GTDB lineage: Bacteria > Acidobacteriota > Terriglobia > Terriglobales > Acidobacteriaceae > EB88. Next base: position 3,277 of record CAXTTW010000102.1, on the reverse strand, counting down.
GGCCGGGGATCTCCGGATATAGGCCCAGCATCGCCCACACTGCCCAGGAGCTCATCTCGCCCAGGTCATCGTTGCCCGGGATGCCGTCGGGGGCGTTCTTCCAAAGCGTGTCGAGCACCTGCCGGACCAACTGCTGCGTTTTCCAGGGCTCGCCGGCGAAGTCGTACAGCCACGGCGTCTCGATCGAGGGTTCGTTGTCGAGCTCGGCGTGGAGCGGCCCGGCCTTGGTCACGGCGGGCTTGCCCGCGTCGTCGTAGAAAAATGCGTCCAGCCGCGCCCGGGCTTTCTCTGTTCCGCCCATCGCTTCAAACAGGCCGCGCACGTTGAATGGAACCAACCAAACGTACTGCGCCGCCGTGCCTTCGACGAAGCCGTCCTCGGTGGCGGGGGTAAACGGGTGCAGCCCGCCCGACTTCCTGCCGTCCTCGTCCCCGTCCCGCACCATGGGCCAGGTGCCGTCGGCGTTGCGGTTCTGGATGTACCCGGTGGCCGGGTTGAACAGGTTGCGCCAGTACTGCGCCCGCTCCAGGAAGCGCCTGTGGGTAGCCTCGTCGCCCAGCATCCCGGCCAGCGAGGCGATGCCGAACTCCGCTGTCGCGTCCTCGAGCGTGTCCGCCGCCGGCCCCCAGCTCGGCGCGCCCGCGGGGATGTAGTGCAGCTTGAGCCACTGATCCAGCCCCGGTCGCTCCCCGGCGCACTCAACCGGGCAGCCCTCATGGCTCAGGTCGGCGGGGGTCGGGGTGTCCGCGGCTTTCACGAGCGAGGCCAGCGCCCCTTTCGCGTCGAAGTCGCGCCCGCCGAAAGCGTAAATGTCCGCCAGCGACGGCGCGGCCGGGTCGCCGTTCATGACGTGGGTCGCTCCGCTGTTGTGCGTCCAGCGGTCCCACGCGCCGCCGTTCTGTTGCGCCTGGTTCAGGAGGCTCTGCGCCACGTCGCTGCCCACCCGCGGGTCGAGCCAGGTGATCAGCTGCATCTGCGACCGGTACACGTCCCATCCGGAGAAGTTCGCGTACTGCTTTTGCTGCCCGCCCTTTAGGCGATGCACCTGCCCGTCCATGCCCCGGTACTCGCCGTTTGTGTCGCTGGCGAGCGTCGGGGTTTGGACCGAGTGATACAGCGCCGTCGTAAACACAGTACGCTGCTCCGGTGTCCCGCCCTCAATCGCGATCTGCCCTAGCCGCTTGTTCCAGGCCATGCGCGTGGCTTGCTTTTGCGCTGCAAAGTCCAGAGTGCTTTCCGCAGCCAGGTTTGCCCGCGCGTTCGCCTCGCTGACGTACGAGATGCCCACCCGCACGTGCACCGGCCGACCCCCCTGCCCGAACCCAACCCACACACCGGACCCGTGCCCTGCCTCCGGGAAGCCCTTCGGCCCGAAGCCCGTTCCGCCCTGGGCCCTGGCCGCGCCCGGCTGGACGATGGCGTCGTGCCATGCGCCACCCACGGTGAACGGCTCTTCGAACCGCGCCGCGAAGTACAGCGTGTAGTACGAGCGGCGGTCCGCCGTCCCGATGTACCCGCAAAAGTTGCCGCTGCGTACCGACCCCGAAACCGTCCGCGCCGCCGCATCTACGGTCGTGTGCGCGTCCTCCGACCCGACCTCGGAGTCCGACGTCCTGATCAGCACGGACGCGGGCTTGCCGGCAGGGAAGTGGAAGACAGCCGCGCCGGTGCGCTCGCCCGCCGTCAGCTCCACCTCCACGCCGTTTCCGAGCGAAACCGAGTAGTAGCCGGGCTCGGCCTTCTCCTTCGCGTGCGAGAACTCCGACGAGTAGGCCGTTCTGTAGTCTTTAGAGGGGGTGTCCGAAACGGGCGAGGTGACCGGCATCAGCGGCACATCGCCCGAGCCGCCCGCGCAGCCCCAGCCTTCGACGTTGGTCAGGCTGAAGCCCCGGATGTGGTCGGCCCGGTACTCATACCCGCCCGGCGCGGCGATCGGCTTGCCGGGGCGGAACGGGCTCGCCTCCGGGCTGAATTGCACCATCCCGAACGGTGCCGTCGCGCCGGGAAAGACGTTGCCGCCGTTGGTGGTTCCGATGAAGGGGTTGACCAACGCGGCGGGGTCCGTTTGGGCCAGGGCCGGCGCGGCAGCGAGCATGAGGGCAAGGGCGAATCGCATGAGGCGAGTATCGCACCGGGCTTACCCCCCGTAGCGCCCAAGCAGAAGAGGCGCGAGCGAATCAGCTGTACACCGCCCGCGCGCGCAAGCAGAATGTGGGCAGATTCTTTCCGCGCCGCCGCGCCGGGCGGACCCAGGAGCCCACGCCATGGAAGCCTTCCTGCAAGATCTCCGCTATGCCGCCCGTCAATTGTGGGCGGCCCGGGGCCTCACTGCGTTGGCCGTGCTCACACTCGCGCTCGGCATCGGCTCCAACGCGGCGCTGTACGCGGTGCTCGAGAGCGTCCTGCTGCGGCCCCTGCCCTACGCGCACGCGGACCGGTTGGTGTATATCGGCCCCCACCAGGACGTGCCCTCCTTCTCGAACACCTCTTGGCTCAATTACCGGGACATCCGCGACCAGACGCAAACCCTCCAAACGGTCGCGGGTTACGTGCCGGACCTCAGCGTCGTGACGATCGCGGGGGAGCCGACCTCGACCGTCGGGGTGCAGGTGACGCCGAACGTGTTCCCCATGCTCGGCATCGCGCCGCTGCTGGGGCGCACCTTCACCGAGGCTGAAGGCCAGACCGGCGGCGCGCAGGTGGCGGTGCTTTCCGAGGGCCTGTGGCGGCACAGATTCCGCGCGGACAACCATGTGGTCGGCCGCACGGTCAAGGTCGGCTTGACGCCAAGGACGATTCTCGGAGTGATGCCGGACAGGTTCCGCTTCCCGGACCAGGGCACCTCCGAGATGCAGGACGGGCTATGGCTGCCCTTGCAGCCGACGGGGATCATGCTCGGCAATCGCGGCTGGCATTTTGTGAACGTTGTCGGGAAGCTGCGGGCGGGCGTCACCGTTCCGCAGGTGCAGGCGGAGCTCGACGCCATCGCCGGGCATATCCGGAAAGCCGACCAAAACGATGGCGAGCTGAAGTTCCAGGCGACCTCGTATCAGGACCTGCTGACGGGCGGCGTGCGCCCAGCGTTCTATGCCCTGCTCGGGGCGGTCGGGCTTGTTCTGCTGATCGCCTGCGCGAACGTCGCCAACCTGCTGATCGCGCGCTTCCTGGGCCGGCGGCAGGAGTTCGCGGTGCGCGTCGCCCTGGGCGCGGGCCGCCCGCGTCTGGTGCGGCAGCTGCTGACCGAGCAGCAAGCGCACGTAGAAAGCTCGCACGACTA
>CAXTTW010000101.1:0-7712 GCA_964247255.1 uncultured Acidobacteriaceae bacterium | reverse complement strand
ACCAGGCAGCGCGCCCCTTCGAACTCCGGCTCCGCCGCGCGCAGGAGCACCGCCTTGAGCGCGCACGCCTCGGTCTCGCGCCGGTCCGTGTTCAGCCGGTCGAGCTTGGCGGCCAGCGCATCGGCCCGAGCGCGGTCGCGCGTCGTGAACAGCTCGACGACCTCGCTCGCCACGTCCATGCGGCCCGCTGCGTTGATCCTCGGGCCCAGGCGGAAGCCCACATCCATCGCGCTCAGGCGCTTCTTCTGCGGCTCAAGCTGGGCCACCCGCAGCAGCGCCCGCAACCCGGGGCTCGCGGGCTCGCGCAGGGCGGCCAGCCCCAGCGCGACGATCGCCCGGTTCTCCCCCGTGAGCGGCACCGCGTCGGCTACGGTCGCGATGGCCAGCATCTTCAGAAACGAGGGCAAAACCTTGCTCCGCAACCGGCTCCGCCCGTCCTCGTCGGTCGCGTGCGCTTCCAGCAGCGCCTGCGAGAGCTTGAACGCGACCCCCGCCCCGCACAGCCCCTTGCACGCGTAGCCGCATCCCGGCTGGTTGGGGTTCAGCACCGCAAGGGCGCGCGGCAGCGCGCCGTCCGGCAGGTGGTGGTCGGTCACGATCAGGTCCAGGCCCAGCTCCGCCGCCGCTTCCGCCGCGGCAAACGCCCGGATGCCCGTATCCACGCTGACGACGAGCTTCACGCCCTCCTTCGAAGCCCGCTGGAGCACCTCGCGCTGCATGCCGTAGCCCTCGCGCAGACGGTGCGGGACGTGGAAGCGCACCAGCCCGCCTAGGCGCTCGATGGCCGTCTTCAAAAGCACCACGGCCGTTGTTCCGTCCACGTCGTAGTCGCCGTAGATCAGCACCGGCTCGCGCGCCTCGACCGCCGCGCTTAACCGCGCGACGGCTGCCGCCATGCCGTGCATTGTGATCGGGTCGTGCAGCTGCCCTATGTGCGGGTGCAGAAACGCCCGCCCTTCCTCAACCGTGCGAACGCCGCGCCCGGCAAGCAGCTCCGCCGCCGCGATCGGAATGAGCAGCCCCCGCGCCAGCTCGCCGGCGCGGTCGGGCTCACTTTGCGGAAAAATCCACGGCCTGGCGGAAACAGCGCTCAGGCGTCCTCGTCCTCGTCGAAGGCCACCGGCCCCATCCCGTAAGCGTCCATCGCTTCCAGCAGCTCCTCGTACCGCTCGTACCACTCGGTCGAGGTTTCGTGCACGAACGCGACGCCCTGGTGCACGAATGCCAGCTGCACAAACCCGACCTTGCCCGCGTACCGGCGCAGCGAGGCCACTTCGTCGAACTCCGGGGCTTCCTCGTCGGGGAAGTTCTGCTCGCGCAGCTGCTCCAGCATTCCGTCCAGCTCGTCCTTGGTGATGCGTACGTCGCTGAGCGTCAGAAAGGGAACCCCCGCCGCCTTTGCCGTTTCCACCAACCGCTTCCAGCCGTCCGGGTCCTCGTCGTCCTCCCACAGCACCGTGGGCACGTCATCGCCCACGTAGCCGGGAAACTGCCGCAGCCCGTGGCCGGAAAGGAAAGCCACCATGTCGTCCTTCAGCCCGTGCAGGTTATCCGTCGCCATGGACGCTATTTTCGCAGGTTCCCGGCCCGCGCGCGAGCCCGTTCTTGCGCCCGCTCCGTATGCTAGACTCGCCTCCAACGCATGATATTTTCCCGTGAATACGTCGGCTATCTCGGACGCAAGACCGTCCAGCACCTGGTCGATGCCAAGCTGATCAAGACGGCGCAGTTCAAGGCCGCCGAGGAGCGCGTTGCCGCCGCCATCCTCGACGAGCTTTCGCTCGAGGACCGCATCAACGATGAGGTCCGGGTTATCCTCGAGCAGATCCAGGAGGACATGCGCCGCTCCGGCGCCGAGTACGGCGAGATGTTCAAGAAGGTCAAGCAGCAGCTGGTGCGCAAATATAAGGTGGTCCTGTGAGGATCTCACCCGACAAGGTCAACAAGCTGGCCCACGCCGTCGCCGACACCCTTGCGACGATCGACGAGGTCGAGTTCCAGGAAGACCGCGACACCATCCGCAAGGAAGCCCGCAACTACCTCCAAACGCTGCTCGCTGAAGAGATGCGCATCGACCAGGCCGCCCGGCTTAAGATCAGCTCCCAGCGCAAGATCATCCTTGAAGGTACCCAGGAGTGGAACATCCTGTACCGCAAGTACTACAACGATGAGGTCAAGCGGCTCGGGATCTAGCGGCCGCTTCCGCCGCCTGCCCCCTCCGGCATGTCCGGCTTTTCGGCACTGCCCCGTCCTTTCGGCTGCGAAGCGCATCTATCTGCATGAACGACCACGGCGACCTCATGCCCGCTCGCGATCTGCCGATACATTCACTGCGTACTCGAAGTTTCTCAACGGAAGGGGACCCATGGAAGTGATTGCGACCGCACCTCCACCCGCCGCTCACGCGGACACTCAGCGCATCCTCGGCGTCGACTTCTTTCTCGGCACCGCGCGCGAAACCATCGACCGCATGCGCGGCGGCGGCCTGCTTGTCGTTCCGGCAGCACCGGCCCTCAAGGATTTGCCCACCAACCCGGATTACCGGGAAGCCCTTCTCCACGCCGACCTTGCCATCACCGACAGCGCTTTCATGGTCCTGATCTGGAATCTGATCAGCTCGCATCGCGTCCCTCGCGTCTCCGGCCTTGAATATCTGAAGGAGCTGCTGGAAGAGCCGGATGTGCGCAAACCCGGCAACACCCTTTGGATCATGGCCAGCCCTAAGAGCGCCCGCACCAACCTCGACTGGCTCGCGAGCGTCGGCATCGCGATCGACGAGCGCGACATCTACATGGCTCCAATGTACAAAGGCGAGGTAGAAGACGAAGCGCTGCTCGCCAAGATGCGCGCCCACCGCTACAAGCATGTCGTGGTCACGGTCGGCGGCGGCACGCAGGAGCGTTTGGGGCTTTACCTCAAGCGCCGGCTCGGCTACCTGCCCGCGATCCATTGCATCGGAGCCGCCATCGCTTTCCTCTCCGGCGACCAGGTACACATTCCCACCTGGGCCGACAAAACCGGGTTGGGCTGGCTGTTTCGCTGCCTGTCCGCGCCTGCGGCGTACGTGCCCCGGTACTGGGCCGCGCGCAAGCTGGTCTGGCTCATGCTTCGCTACCGGTCCGAGCTGCCCCCGCTCCAGGCCGCGGCATAAGGGCAGGCGCTCCACTGCGCCCGCCTTGTGCCTGCGCCTGCCAAATCCTAACTCCTAACGCTCAACTTCCCGATCAAAGGCATCCGCCCGGTCCGACTTCGTCTCGGCGTCGTACTTGGCCGCCTTCGCCTTATCGACCAGCGCGTTCCCGGCATCTTTCACGTTGCCCCAGGCTTCGCGCGCGCCGCCCTTGATCTGGTCCTCGCGCCCGGCGTCTTTCAGGTCGTGGTCGCCGACCAGCGCGCCCGCCGCTTCCTCCACGTGCCCGCCGATCTTCTGAAACGCTCCCTTGATCTTGTCTTCGTTCATGGCCTGGTGCTCCCTTCGGCTAGTAAGAGAAATAGACGGCCGGAGGGGTTGGCCTGCCGCGCCAAAATGCTTCTTGTCTGTTCCGCGCACAATGGTCTGATTCGGCGGTAATATCGCCGGTATGAGCACATACGCCGCCCGCCCCGTCGCCAAGGAACTCGGAATCCCCCGCGCCGCCTGGCCCTTCGTCGGCCTGGCCGCAGGACTGGCGCTCGTCATGGTCATCCACGCCGCCTGTTTCGACCGCAATGGATAGCGTGGTTTGGTAGCGCCATCGTCTACCAGAGTAAGCTTGCAGATTATCGGTGTGCAAAGTGAAGACGGCCTTCATGCTCCCTTCCGGTGAGAACGATAATGTGTACGCGTTCGGTCCCGTCGAAGCCCGGAGCCTCTTGTTTCGCTGGAGTTTGCCGCCGGGCCGAAGCATTCCTTTGGCCATGAGGGCGTAGCGACGCTCGCCAGGTTATGCCCAACAGATATCTCCTTAAGGATTCCAGCAGGATCTGGTACAGCCGGCTGCCGTCCACGCCCTCATAGAATCCGGCACGGTTGTAGGCCGCATCGCCCGAGCCCTCCTTTTCTTAAGGCGGGAGGAGCCGTGCTTTTCAGAAAGGCAAGCATCTGCTCTACCGCGGCCCGGTCTTTGTGGCTGCCCACGACGAAGACCCGCAGCCACGTTCGGAAGCAGGCCGCCCGCCACATCGCTCGCCTCCCCCCCGCTCCCATCCCATAATCCCGTGGACCGTGGCAAGCTCGCCCGAGGCGGCGACATGGCCAACGCGCCGCGCGACCCGCTGCACTTGGCCCGATGCATCTTCGGGTACTACTCGCGTACCAAGTTTTAAACTCAAGGAACCGAGAGCGGAGCGCGAAAGAGCCCCAGATCGGGACGCTCAACCCTCGCAAAGAGGACGGAATTAATGAAAATCGTGCGAGCGCATGGGTGCGCGGCTGACCGCGAGCGCCGCGATCCGCTCGGCGCGCACATGCACCACGCCGTTGTCGTTTTGCAGGCGGCCCTCGACATGGAGGAATTTGCCGCCGGTCACCAGCAGGCGCTCACGCTCGTAAAGCTCGGGATGGACGACCACATTGCTGATTCCGGTTTCGTCTTCGAGTGATAAGAAGATAAAGCCGCTGGCTGTGCCCGGCCGCTGCCGGGCGATCACACAGCCGGCCGTTTGGACGTAGATGCCGTTGCGCATGGCGGAAAGCTCGCGCGCCGCGAACACGCCGGCCTCGCGCAGGCGCGGACGCTGGTACTGCATCGGGTGCGGCCCGGTCGTCAGGCCGGTGCCGCCGAAATCGGCCATGAGACGCTCTTCGGTCGTCATCTGCTTCAAAGGCATGGGCTCTCCCGCGACCCCGGCCGAGGCCAGAAGCGGCCCGGCAGGCCGCCCTGCCTGCTCTACCTGCCATAGTGCATCGCGCCGATGCTCGACCGCACCCAGCGCATTGAGCGCGCCAATGCGCGCCAGCAGGATCAGCTCGCCCCGGCTCAGGCCATTTTTCAACTCACCGAACCGGTTCGCCGCGCCTACCCGCGCCGCCAGGTCGTCCACACTGACGAACAAGCCATGCTTCTCCCGGTCGGCAACCAACACATGCGCCGCCGCGGCTCGCAGGCCTTTGGCATACATCAGTCCCATGCGCAGCGCGTAGCCCACGCGCTCGGGCTCCAAGGTGCATTCCCAGCGCGAACGCTGGACGCAGATAGGGAGCACGTGCAGCCCGTGCCGCTGCGCGTCCTTCACAATCACCGCGGGCATGTAGAACCCCATGGGCTGATTGTTGAGCATCGCGCAGGTAAACGCGGCCAGGTGATGGACCTTGAAGTACGCCGAGGCATACGCGATCAGCGCGAAGCTTGCCGCGTGGCTCTCCGGGAACCCGTAGAGCGCGAACGAGGAAACCGAGTTGACGATGTGCTCCTGCGTTGCGGCGTCCAGGCCCTTGGCGGTCATGCCGGCGCGCAGCTTCACCACGAGCTGGTCCATGCGCTCGCGCGAGCGCCGCATGCCGACCGCGCGCCGCAGTTCCTCGGCCTCCTCGCCGGAGAAGTCCGCCGCGATCATCGCCATGCGCAGCAGCTGCTCCTGAAACAGCGGCACCCCGAGGGTCCGCTTCAGAACCGGCACAAGCGACGGATGCGGATAGGTGACCGGCTCGCGCCCCTGGCGCCGGCGCATGTAGGGGTGCATCATCTTGCCGACGATCGGCCCCGGCCGGATGATCGCCACCTGCACCACGATGTCGTAAAACCGGCGCGGCATGTTGCGCGGCAGGCTCGCCATCTGCGCGCGGCTTTCCACCTGGAACATCCCGACCGTGTCCGCGCGGCACAGTGTGTCGAAGACCGCCGGATCGTCCGGCGGCAGGCCGTGAAGGCTCAGCTCGCGCCCATGATGCGAGCGCACCAGCTCGATAGTGTCCTTGATCACGGCCATCATGCCCAGGCCCAGCAGGTCCACCTTCACCAGCCCCATGTCGGAGCAGTCTTCCTTGTCCCACTGGATGACGGTCCGGCCCGGCATCGACGCGCGCTCCAGCGGCACCACCTGGTCGAGCAGCCCCTGGCAGATGACCATGCCGCCCGAGTGCTGGCCCAGGTGCCGGGGCAGGTCCTGCATCGCGAGGCACAGGTCCAGGTAGGTGCGAATGCGCGGGTGCCGCAGGTCGAACCCCGCCTGCGCGAACTGGTTCGGCATCGTATCGGTTTCGGCCTTCCACTCCCAATGCCCCACCAGGCTCGACAAGCGATTCAGGGTTTCAGGATCAAATCCTAAAACTTTCCCCACTTCCCGAGCCGCCGACCGGCCCCGGTAGGTGATGACGTTCGCCGTCATCGCCGCGCCCAGCTCGCCATAGCGCCGGTACACATACTGGATGGCCTGCTCGCGCTTCTCGCCCGAGGGCAGGTCCAGGTCGATGTCCGGCCACTCGCCCCGGTTCTCGTTCAAGAAGCGCTCGAACAAGAGCTCCATCTTGATCGGGTCCGCCGCCGTGATCCCGAGCACGTAGCAAACAACGGAGTTCGCCGCCGAGCCCCGGCCCTGAATCAGGATGTCGTGCTCACCGCAGAACCGGACAATGTCCCAGACGATCAGGAAATAACCCTCGAAGCCGAGGTGTTCAATGAGGGCAAGCTCCCGTTTGGCCTGCCTGCGAGCCTTCTCCTTCAACGGCGAGTTGGGCGGGTACCGCCTCGCAAGCCCTTCCTCGACCCGCTTGCGCAGAAACGAGGCCATCGTCTCACCCTCCGGGACCGGGTAGCGGGGGAACTCATAGCCCAGCTTGTCGAGCGTGAACTCGATGCGGCTGGAAACCTCCAGCGTATTCGCGACTGCGTCCGGCAGATCATTAAACAGAGCGCACATTTCGCTGCCTGAGCGCAGGTGCCGCTCCGCGTTGCGGGTGAGCAGACGGCCGGCCTCCTCCAGCTTGCACCCGTGGCGAATCCCGGTAAACACGTCCAGCAAAGGCCGCTCCGCACGCGTGGCATAGCGGACGCCGTTGGTCGCGACCAGCGGCAGGCGCAGCGAACGCGCCAGGCGAACGGCAGCCTGGTTGCGCCACTCCTCGTCGCGCTCATAGTGGCGCTGGAGCTCGACATACACGTTCCCGCGCCCGTATACCGCCAGCAGTTGTTCCAGCACGCGGCGGCCTTCCGCCTCGCCGCCCTGGGCCAGCGCCAGGTGCAGCGGCCCGTCCTCCCCACCGGTCAGGCATAGCAAGCCTGGGGCATACTCCGCAAGGTCTGGCAGAAGAGCCGAGCCTTCCTCCTTGCCCGGCGCGCGCAGCTTCATCCGCGTCACCATCCGGCACAGGTTGCGGTAGCCCTCGCGCGTGGCGCACAGCAGGGGCAGGCGCGCCTCGCCGCCCACCTGCACGCTGACTTCCGACCCGAAATGCGTTCGCACACTCGGGCCCCCGCCCTTGGCAATCGCCACGGCTTTCGTGTGGAACCGCGGCGCGCCATAGACCCCGTTGCGATCAAGCAGGGCAATCGCGGGCAGCCCGAGTTCCGCCGCGCGCGCGACCAGATTTTCCGGCACGGACACCCCAGCCAGAAAAGAAAACGCGCTTGCCGCGTGCAGCTCAGCGTAAAGCTCAGTCATACACGCCCTCCACAAACCAGGTGCCGCCCGCCTGCAGGTCGCGGCGCAGGCGGCAGCACAGGGCGGCTGGGGGCCGGGTGTGGACGGCAAGGCCGTGCTGCGCGACCCTGGCCGGCGCGGGCTCGGCAGCGACA
>CAXTTW010000100.1:0-7748 GCA_964247255.1 uncultured Acidobacteriaceae bacterium | reverse complement strand
GAGCAGGCGGGGATGGGCGTCGGGGTGGGAAGCACCGGCAGGAGCGGCCGTTTGGATTTGTTCAAGACGCACTTTACCGACGACACCAGCGTGCTGTACCGCAACCTGGGCAAGGGCAGCTTCGACGATGCGACGGCGGCCGCGCGGATCGGGGTCGAAACCCGGTACACGGGCTGGGGCACGGGGATTGTGGACCTCGATAACGACGGCAACCCGGACATCCTGCTGGTAACCGGCAGCGTATACCCGGAGGTGGAGGCGAAGCTGCCCGCGTACCCGGACCGGACGCCGCGGGTCGTCTTCCGCAACTTAACCGGTTCTGGGGGGGACGGGCGCTTCGAGGAGCTGGGGCAAGAGGCCGGGCCGGGGATCGCGGCGCGGCACACGAGCCGGGGCTGCGCCTTCGGGGACTTCGACAACGACGGCGACGTGGACGTGCTGATCGTGAACCTGAACGAGCCGCCTTCGCTGTTGCGCAACGACCTGCCCGCCGGGCCCGACAGGCACTGGATCAAGGTGAAGCTGGTGGGGCGCACGTCGAACCGCTCGGCGATCGGCGCGCGCGTGACCGCGAAGTACGGCGGCAGGCAGCAGGCGCAGGAGGTCCTGAGCCAGAGCAGCTTTTTCTCGGCGAACGACATGCGGCTGCACTTCGGGCTGGGACGCTCCGCGGCCGTCGATCTCACCGTGCGCTGGCCTACCGGCGTGTCGCAAACGTTTAAGAACGTCGCCGCGAACCGGCTGGTGACGATCGACGAGCACGCGGGGCTGCTGCCTGCCTTAAGCGCAAACCTGTAGAGTTGCGGGAACATGCCTCGTCGCGAACCCCATCCTTGGCGCATCGCCGCGCTGCTCGGCTTCGGCGTGCTCATCTCGTATTTCGACCGGGTTAACCTGTCGGTGGCGCACCACGATTTGCAGGTGCAGTTCGGGGTTTCCGACGTGGTGTACGGCTACCTGGCGAGCGCCTATAGCTGGACCTATGCAGTGAGCCAGTTACCGGCCGGGGTGCTGCTGGACCGGTTCGGGGTGCGCCGGGTGCTGCTGGTCGCGACCCTGCTGTGGGCGCTCGCCTCGGGGCTGGCGGCGGTCGCGCCCACCATCGCGTTCTTGTTCGCGGCGCGGTTTTTGCTGGGCATCGGTGAGGCCCCATCATTCCCGGCCAACTCGAAGGCGGTGGGCGAGTGGTTTCCGCCGGAGCGGCGCGGGCGGCCGACGGCGGTGTTCGACGCGGCGGCAAAGCTGTCGGTGGGGATCGGCACGCCCATGGTGGGGCTTATCGGGCTAAGCTATGGACTGCGCGCGAACTTCGGGGCGACGGCGCTGCTGAGCCTGATCTTCGCGGGCGTATTCGCGTGGCTGTATTACGACCCGGTCAAGCCGGGGGAGGTGGGCATCGCGCAGCAGCCGGGGGCGCTCTTAGGGCTGCTGCGGCAGCGCAAGGTGTGGGGCCTGGCCATCGGGTCCGCCGCATACAACTACTGCTTTTACCTGCTGCTGACCTGGCTGCCGGTGTACCTGGAAAACGGCGTCCACATGGCCGCGCGCATCGCGGTGCTGGTTACGGGCATCCCGTGGATCCTCGCGGCTGCCGTGGATTTCCTGATCGGCGGGTTCCTGGTGGATGCGCTGATCGCACGCGGGCGCAACCCGGACCTGGTGCGGCGGGGCGTGCTGGTGGGCGGCACGGTATGCGGGCTCTTTATCGCCGCGCCTGCGTTCACGCAGCGGCCGATGATCGTGGTGGTGTGCCTGTCATTCGCGTTGAGCGGGTTGTCGGCGGCCGCGCCCATTATCTGGAGTTTGCCCTCACTGCTCGCGCCCGCGGGCGGCACGGGCAAGCTAGCCTCGCTCATCAACCTGGCCAACCAGTTCGCTGCGATCTCGGCACCGGTGATCACGGGGTACCTGCTGCACGCGACGCACGCGTTCGGCGCGGCGTTTGAGGTAGCGGCCGTGCTGGTCGCGGGCGGGATTGCGAGCTATGTGTTCCTGCTGGGGCGGGTGGACAGGGTCCCCTAAAAACTCAGGGGGCGCTCCTACTCACTCCCAGAAGGTGCGCGCGAGCCAGTCATCAGGGAAGCCCATCTCCTGCGCTGGAATGGCTGGATAGGCTTTGATCAGACTCTTGAGACGACTTTTCCAGTCTGCTGCCGAGTCGATCCGTTCAAGCAGAGCAACGACGATCACGGCACGGCCGTAGAACTTGTCCTGCGCCGTTTCTGTCATCTCATTTCGGACGACCTTGCCAAGAACAGGCTTATTGACGGCCATCACGGCGTTCCAAAGCCGGTTATGGTGGGCGCAGATGTTGCGCAGATCGCTGAGGGTGCGAAACCAAGACACGAGTACGCGCTCGCCCAAATCAAATTTACGCGCTACACGCTTCCGGTTCGCGGTTGTCAAGCCGGAGTAAAAATGCGAGAGCGCACCGAAGGTGACCGCTTCACAGATGGCCCAAATAGGCGCGTAGGGCGGGTCGTTATAGCGTTTCTGGTAATGGCGGATGGCAAGGTAGTCGGCCTGGACGGCCTTGTTCACAAAACCCCTGTAGATCGAGGCGCTCTCGAAGTGCTCGGGGGACAGATAGAAATGCGGCCCGTGCGGGACGGCGAGTTCACTGATGATGGCTGCCCGAAGCGCGACTTCGATTTGCTCCATGGCATCCAGGCAAAGAAGACGCAATGCGCGATCGAACCGATATAGTGCCATGACGGAGCCGAAGCTCGTCCCGGGATGAAAAACCTTGCTTGGTCCTTGAAGCGCCCGCATATAAATCAACAGGCGAAAGTAACCTACGCTTCCGAGAACCTGGAGCGCTTCCGGTCTATCCGGCACCGCGAGCCCTCTCTCTTCGAGGTGCGCAAGCAACTCCGCAGGCGTTTTCGCGGGCTTGCCATACTTGCTGAGCGTCAGGGGCGGCATGAAGAGCTGGTCGAAAGCGAACAAGCCCCCTGGTGCGCATGCCAAATGGCAGAGGCGAGGGGGCTATGGTCACTGTGAGTATGATTCAGGTCCTGCCAGAAAGTAAAGCTCTTTTCGTAAACAGGAGGTTTAACGCGGCAAGGCCCGTGTCGCCCCGGTGGAGATGCCGCCATCGACCAGCAGCGTTTGCCCGGTCACGTAGCGGCTGCTTTCCGACGCGAGAAAGACGACCGCGCCGTCCAGGTCGTCAGGGCGGCCGGGGCGCTTCACAGGGATGCGGTCGACCAGATACTCGACCCAATCCCGGTCCTCGTACATCACCTTGTTCTGCTCGGTCCGGAACCAGCCGGGGGCCAGGCAGTTGACCGTGATCCCGTGCGTGCCCCAGTCGTCGGCCAAGCTCATGGTGAGCTGGCGGATGCCGCCGCGGCTGGCCCCGTAGGCCGCCAGGCCCGCGTAGCCCGCGACGCAGGTGACCGAGCCGATGTTGACGATGCGGCCGTAGCCGCGCTCGACCATGCCGCGAGCGACGGCTTGCGCGACGAAAAAGCTGCCGCGCAGGTTGGTGTCGAGGACGCGGTTCCAATCGTCCCAGGTCACGTCGAGCGCGGGTTTGCGGATATTCATGCCGGCGTTGTTGACCAGGATGTCGATGGGGCCGAAAGCGGCCTCGGCCTCCGCGACGGCGGAGCGGATGGAGCCCTCGTCGGTGACATCGAGGCTAACGGCGAAGGTCTTGCGGCCGAGCGCCTGTATTTCTTGTGCGAAGGGTTCGGTCGCGACGCGGTCGCGGCTGGTCAGGACCAGGTCGGCCCCGGCGCGGGCCAGGGCTCGTGCGAGGTACTGGCCCAGGCCCCGGCTGGTGCCGGTGACCATGGCGATACGGCCTGTCAGGTCGAAGAGCTTGCTCACTGTGGGGTCAGGACGACTTTCATCAGATTGGGTTCGCGGGCGTGCAGGCGCCGAAAGTACGCGGCCCCCTCGGAGAGGGGCGCGATGGCGGAGAGGAGCGGGTCGACGTCGATTTGACCCGAGGCGAGCAGATCGATCGCGCGGGGGTACTCGCCGGCGCTGGCGGCGGAGCCTTGCATGCGGATCTGCCGGGTGACGACCGCCTGCAACGGGAACGGGGCCTGCGCGGCGATGTTGCCGACGAGCGTGACGGTGCCGCCTTTGCGGACCGCGCCGACCGCGGCCGCGAGTGTTTCGGCGATGCCGACGGCCTCGAAGACGTGGTCGAGCCCGGTCATCTCGGCGCGGGTCGAGACGGCGTGTGCACCAGAGCGCTCGGCCAACGCCAAGCGCGTGGCGTCGGGGTCGACGGCCACGATGCGCCCGGCCCCGGCGGCCCGGAGCGCCTGGACGATCAGCGTGCCGATCATGCCCGCTCCCAGCACCAGCGCGGTTTCGCCTGCTTGGAAGCCGGAGACCCGGATGGCGTGCAGCGCGACGGAAACGGCCTCGATCATCGCGGCGTGCTCGTACGGCAGCGCGTCCGGCAGGCGGTAGAGCACGCGCTCCGGGACGGCGAGGAACTCGGCGAATGCGCCGTCGCGGCGGTAGTCCGGGCAGGAGACGCCGAAGACCTGCCGGCTATCGCACAGGTTGCGCTCGCCGCGCAGGCAAAAGGCGCACCGGCCGCAGAAGAGGGTGGAGTCGAAGGTGACGCGGTCGCCGACGGCCCAGTCACGCAGGGCGGAACCGACCTCCGCAATCGTTCCGGCAGCCTCGTGCCCCATGACGATGGGTGGGATGCGCCGGCCGGAGCCCCCGTCGTAGCCATGCACGTCGGACCCGCATACGCCGCAGGCCGCGACGCGCAACAGGACTTCATCAGGCGCGGGCGCGGGGCGTGGCAGATCGGCGAGTTCCAGCTGCTCGTAGGCGGAAAGCAGCAGGGCTTGCATCAGGCCGCCGCGATCCGCCGGCACAGGTCGTCCTGCTCCTCGCGGGTTTCCGCGCCAATGGTGAAGGAGTCGAGGACGCCGGAGTTGAGGGCGTAGCGCAGCGCCTCGGTTTGACGGGTGCGCATCGTGCCCTGACCCAGGATCTTCATGCCGACGATGCCCTTGCCGTCCGCGCGCATCTGCCGCAGGACTTCGAGGACTGTCTCGGGGTGCGCGTCCATGTGCGCACCGACGGGGTTGAGGCGCACCAGGTCCACTTCGACCCAGGGCGAGGCCGCGGCAGCGCGGAGGGCGGCGAGGCTGTGGCAGGAGACTCCGTGCGCGCGGATGACGCCCTTCCGCTTGGCCTCGGAGAGCACGTCCATCGCGCCCCGGTAGCGGGTGGTCCAGTCGGCCTCGGTGACGCAGTGGATCAGGACGATGTCGATGACCTCGACGCCGAGCTCACGGCGGAACCGGTCGAGGTCGTCGCGGACGCCCGCCGGGTCGCGCGTATCGGTCTTGGTCAGTACGGTGACGCGGTCGCGGGGCACCTGCTTGAGCGCGGCGGCGACGTAGGGGTGGCTGCCGTAGGAGTCGGCGGTGTCGTAGAAGCGCAGACCGTTTTGGTGGTAGCCGTCGACCAGCAGGCGGGCGGCCGCGCTTTCGCCGATGCGGGTCTGGTTGGACGCGCCGCCGCCGCCGATGGTGCCGGTGCCCATGGCGAGTCGGCTGGTGCGGATGCCGGTGCGGCCGAGGGTGACTTCGTCGTGCGCGTTATATTTCTGGGCAGTTGCGGCGGGAAAAGCGTGGGCGGCCTGACCGGCGAGAGCGGCGGCACCGGCGGTACGAAGGAAGTCTCTGCGCTGCATGGGCGGTCCCTCCAGGGGCAGCTTGCGTGGTAACCAAGACGATACGCCCGGGCCTGGGCGTATGCCAAGCACTCAGGCAGGCCCGAGCAGCGAGGAAGGCCCATGGCGGAAGGTAAGCCGCGCCACGCCGGAGCTGAGGAGGCTGACCCCGACCAGCACGCCGAGAGCCCACACGGAGCTGAACGGCCACTGCGCCCAGATGAGGACGCCGAGCAGCAGCGTCAAAAGACCGTCCCACAGGAACCAGCCGGCCCGGTGCAGGCGGCGCAGGCCGGCGTAGGTGATGAGCTCGAAGATACCCTCAACGACAAAGAAGATCGCGAGCAGAAGGGTGAGGGTGACGAGCGCGCGCGCCGGGTGGAGGATGAGATAGAACGCCACGAACAGGTAGAGGACGCCCACCAGTGCCTGCCAAACCACGCCGCCGGTGCGCCGGGTGGACCAGGTGTACACCAGCCGCGCGACCGCGGCGAACAGCAGAAGCCAGCCCAGAACCGCCGTGAGCGCCACACCCGCGACCAACGGCAGGACGAGTGCGATAATGCCAAGAATGATGAGGGCGATGCCGATGCCGGTGCCCCAATGCTGCTTGTCCGTACGCGGTGCCAAGCTCGAACTCTCGATGAAGCCGGCCATAAATACCCCCTGCTGCAGGCTAGGATGCGCGCCGTGAGGACCCGATACGGAGCATGACCTCCGTGATGCGATATGCGGCCTTGACCGAGCCCGAGAGCGACCCGGCGACCTTGGAAACGCCGCCGCGCCGCCTGCGGCACACCACGGGGACCTCCAGGATGCGCAGGCCCGCGCGGGCAGCTTTCATCTGCATCTCGAGGTTCCAGCCGTAGGTTTGCTCCTGCATTCCAAGACTGGCGAGCGCGGTTCGGGTGATGACGCGCATAGAGCCCATGTCGGAGTAGCGAACGCCGTAGAGCAGGCGCATGGCCAGCCCGGCGAGCCGCCCGGCGAAGCGTTGCGAGGCAAGAAGGCTGCCGGGCTCGCTCTGCCCGCGCGTGCGGGAGGCGACGGCGAAGTCGATGCGGCCGGCGAGCACAGGTTCGAGCAGCGCGGGCACCTCGGCGGCGTTGTCGGAGCCGTCGCCGTCGAGGAAAACTAAAATATCCGAAGCGGGATTTGCAAAAGTAACGCCGGTGGCCAGGGCGCGCCCATAGCCGCGCACGGGCTGGGCGACGACCACCGCCCCGGCTGCGCGGGCAGCCTCGGCGGTGCGGTCGGTGCTGCCGTTGTCGACCACGATGCACTCGCGGATGAGCGGGGCCCAGGAGGAGCCGAGGACCTCGCGGACGACCCCGGCGATGGTTTCCTCCTCGTTGAGCGCGGCGATTACGACGCTGATCTGGCGCGCCATGCGCGTTCTCCTAAGTCGAGCAGCAGAAACAACAGGAAACCTCCGTAGAGGCGGACGTTCATCTGGTAGATGCCCTCACCCGGCGCGCCGAGTTTGGTCGCGAGCATATAGGTGACCGCGACGACCAAATACAGCGCCGGACGCCACGGCCACAGCGCCAGAAATGGCAGCAGCCACAGAAAATACCAAGGGTAATGCGGGGAAAAGCATAAGTTGAGCGCCGTGGCGAGAACTAAACCGGAAGCTACGGAGGCCGCCGGAGCCGCGCCGCGCCGGAGCGCCCACACGGCCAGCCCGGCGAGCAAGACCGCGCACAAGCCGACATAGATGCCCGGCGTGAGATGGATGCGGCCCGTGCGCGCGAGCCAGGTCAAGGGAAAGTAGCGTGCGCCGGTGTCCATGCCTTCTTCCTTCGCGTAGGCCGGCAGGAAGCCCAGCACCTGACGGCAGGTAGGGCAGATAGCCCGCGAGGAGCACCCCGAAAAACACCAGCCCGCCGGCGAGCCACCTGCGCCGGACCAGGGCCGGGAGCAATGCGGCCGGGTACAATTTGACCAGCGCCGCCCCGGCCAGCCAAGCGGCGGCCCCGAGCGGCTTGTCGCGCAGCGAGAACAGCACGCCCAGCGCGATGAACAAGAGCGCCGCCGCGTCCACGTGCCCGCTCGAGCCGACCTCCCACACCAGCACGGGGTGCCA
>CAXTTW010000099.1:2775-7777 GCA_964247255.1 uncultured Acidobacteriaceae bacterium | reverse complement strand
GGCAACCTCAGCCTGTACTCGCTCGGCGAGACCGGCCTGCCCGCGCTCCGGGCTACGTTCAGCGGCTGCCCCGGCGCGGGTAGCCTCGCCATCCTCCCGGATTCCTCCAAGGTGTTCGCCGCCTGCCCGGGGAGCCGGCAGGTGATGGTAGTCGAGCTGCGCAAGCCGTCGACTGGCGCCGACCGCCTGCTGGCGATGCTCGACGTGGGCGAGGACCCTTCCGCGCTTGTCTCCAAACCGGACGGCGGCGAGATCTTCGTACTCAACCACGGCTCCGACACGGTCTCCGAAATCGCCACCGGCGCGAACGAGGTGGGCGGCGCCTACTCAATCGGGCGAGGCCCCGTGGGCGGCGTCGTGAGCCCGGACAACACGCTTTTGTGGGTCGCGAACCGGTCCGCGGACACGGTGGCCGTCTATGCCATCGACGACGGCAAGCTGGTCAACACGGTGCATGTGGGTGCCGGTCCGGGGCCAGTCGCGCTCTCCGCCGACGGCCACCTCCTGCTCGCGGCGGACGAGGCATCGGGTGACGTTTCCGTGCTGCGGACTTTCGACCGCAATCTGCGGCGCGAGCCGGTGCTCGGCACCCTTTTCACGCTGCTGCCCTCGGGTCCCCGACCGGTGGCGCTCGCCGTCAAGGCGTTCCGGCTGCCCCGGTAAAGCACGTGGTAAACTCCCGGATGAGCGGAGAGTTGGCAGAGCCCGGTTGAATGCACCTGACTCGAAATCAGACGTAGTCGAAAGGCTACCGGGGGTTCGAATCCCTCACTCTCCGCCATGGTCTTGATCCCGGCTTCCCAGTGCCTCTACACAAACGGGCCATTCCCTTTTCTGAAAGGAATGGCCCTCTTGCGTTAGTCCGGCTCAAGCAGTTCCCTAGAGATGTGGAGAGCCGAGTTGCCGAGAGTGTGACTTTTACGGCGAGAAAAGCCCCGGGCTTTACGGCATCGGGAAAACCGCTCTAGCTCTGGGTGGAGTGGAAGTACTTGGCTACGGTCGAGACGAACTGCTGCGCGCCGACGGGCGGCAGCACGTTGCCCTTGAGGATCTCCTCAAAGGTATGCGGCTGGCCGTAGAAGGTCGTCGTGTCCTCGGTGTTCTCGTAGACGGCGGTGCCGTTCAGGTCGATGCCGGCGAACAGGCCCTTGGATCGCGACCAGGTGAGCAGTTCGGACTGAAGCTTCCAGTTGGTAGCGGCCTGCGTGTCGCGACCCACGGGGCCGGCGGCGGCCGAGGCATCCCCGCCGATTTTAAACTTGCTCTTGAGCAGGTCCTGGAAGCCCTTGTCATTGGTCGCGACCAGGACCAGGTCCGTGCCGGAGCCGCCGATCTGGAAGCCGAACGAGCCGCCGGTCATCTTGATGAACGCCGGGGCGGACCAACCATGGCCGGTGCGGCAGGTGACCACGCCCTGCCCATACTCCGCGCCGAAGATGAACGCGCCCTTGATGAGGCCGGGCACGACACCGACGCAGGTGGCCTGGC
The DNA here is from genome assembly GCA_964247255.1 of uncultured Acidobacteriaceae bacterium. Taxonomy (GTDB): domain Bacteria; phylum Acidobacteriota; class Terriglobia; order Terriglobales; family Acidobacteriaceae; genus EB88. Next base: position 6,289 of record CAXTTW010000099.1, on the reverse strand, counting down.
GCAGGATGGAATCGGGGATCGACTTATCCGGCGAGGATTGAATCTCGGTCAGGGTGGAGGTGGCGTCCTCGAGCCGTGAGGCGATCTTGGCCGCGTCGCTCGCGGCAAGGGCGGGGAGGGCGGTGGCTGCCATGCATGCAAGGGCGAATAGCTTCTTCATGTGCGTGGTCCTTCTTTCCTGCAACGTTCATTGGACGCGCGAGCGCCCGTTTCGAGTGGGTCAGATGCAGGATACAGTCAGGGGAGCGGGTATGGCTCGCTTTCGGGCGGCAATGTCTCGCTTGTTTCTGCCCCGGCAGCCGGCTCCGCGGTCCTCTGAGGAAGACTGAACAGTTCTTACGTCGCCCTTGATCAAAACCCTGGACACGGGGTGGGCGTTCAATATTGTGCACTGTGGAGGTGAGCCCGGAACGCAGCCCAAACAGCGCGGACGAAAAAAGAGGGGTTGGTTCGGCGATTTCTCGCTTTCCCAACCCCGTTCCCCAGATCTGCGTTGTTACTGATTACTTTGTATAACCGTTGATGGTTACGCGCAACGTTACCAAAGTTGCAGTGCTGTGGAAATCTAGAAACTAGAGTTTGGGCAGCATGATGCCTTGCTGGCGCTGGTACTTGCCGCGCCGGTCCGCGTAGGAGACCTCGCACGGCTCGTCGCCTTGGAAGAACAGGATCTGGCACAGCCCCTCGTTGGCGTAGACACGCGCCGGCAGAGGGGTGGTGTTGGAGATTTCGAGCGTTACGTATCCTTCCCACTCGGGCTCAAACGGGGTGACGTTGACAATGATGCCGCAGCGGGCATAGGTCGACTTGCCGACGCAGATGGTGAGCACGTCGCGAGGGATGCGGAAGTACTCGACCGAGCGGGCCAGCGCGAAGGAGTTGGGCGGAACCAGGATGGAGTCGGCGACGACCGACACGAACGAGCGCTCGTCGAAGTTTTTCGGATCGATGACGGCAGAGTTGACGTTGGTGAAGATTTTCCACTCGTCGGCGACGCGCAGGTCGTAGCCGTAGGAGGACAGGCCGTAGGAGATGACGCCCTCCTTGACCTGTTTTTCGCTGAAGGGCTGGATCATGCCGCGCTCGAGAGCCTCGGTGCGGATCCAGCGGTCGGACTTGATGGCCATATCGAATCTGCATCTTACGTGAGGCCGGGAGGGACGGCAATGATCAAGCAGGACATCGTGCGGCAGGTGGTGGAGCGGACCGGTCTGCCCAGGGGCAAGGCGGACGCGGCGGTGGACGCCATCTTTGAGCGGCTGAAGGGGGCCATGGGCGCGGGAACGCGCATCGAGCTGCGGGGGTTCGGCGTGTTCGAGGTAAGGCCGCGCAAGACCGGGGTGGGGCGCAATCCGCGGACGGGCACGGAGGTGGCGATCGCGCCGGGGCGGGCCGTGCGCTTTAAGCCGGGCAAGGACCTGGTGCTGGGCGAGTGAGTTGCGAACCGTGGTCGCAATTCGGCTGAAATGCGGCGGGCGGGCGCGCCCATTTCCATGCAAAAAGAAGATCGACAATGGCGTAATCGCGGTGCGGAACGGATTCCCGGGCCGCCCAACAAGCTGGTCGAGGTGCCGCAGCGCGGTGACCGCGAGCTGATTGCGACCTACGTGCCGTACCTGAACGACTGCACCTCGCCTTCCCGCCTCACTGCCCGAATACCGCCAGCTCGCCCACGGAGATGAAGTGCGCGGTGCCGCCGGGGATCCCAGCGATGCGGATCGCGGTGCCGGCGATGGGTGGGAAGGTGAAGGTGTACGTTTCAAAGCTGACGCCATCATCGGCGGCGGGGTAGACGGGGGTCGCAGCGAGGCCGGGTACGCCGACCCACGCGCCCGACTGCAACACCTGGACCTGCCCGTTGAGGAACCAGCCGCCGTCCGAAAAGTTTCTGCCTTCCTGGAAGACGACCTTCGAGAAGGTGTGGGTCGAGGGATACTGGTAGCCGATCCAGTCCAGGGCGACGACGTTGCCGCCGGTGTAGGAGTCCCACTGGCGCGACGAGTCCCGCGAGCCGACGGGCGGGAAATCGCCGTCGCGGATCACTTCGGCGTTGTGGTTGCCACCGCCCGTCGGTTGGGTGGCACGGGCGATGATGGTGCCCGCCGCGGTGAGGTTCGCAAAGCCGGGCGGCACGACCTCAAGGCCGCAGGAAAGCGGGTTGCCCGCGGAGCAGTAGCGGTACTCGATCGCGATGCGTCCGGAGGCGTCGGCGGTTGCCGGGAAGTCGCGGCTGAGCGCGCGATACGCCCCACCCGCGGCCTGGAAGATGTCAAAATTCGCAAGGACGACAGCCCCATTGACGGCGACCGAGAAGAGCCGCTGCCCCGGCGCATGGTGCAGCGGCTCGGCGAAGTGCAGCCGCGCCGTGTACGTCATTCCCGGGGTGAGGCCGGGGACGGTGTAGGAGAAGCCGATCCCGTTGGAGCCGGTGCGGCGGGTCTGGTACAGCTCCATGGGTGCCGGGTTCTGCGCGGTGGCGAGGTCGACCGGGGTCGGATCGTAGTCGGAGTGGCCGCCCTGGAACAGGGTGTCGGCGGCGAACGGCCCGACCGCCCCGCCGCCCGAGTCGATGGCGACTGTGGTGCTCACGGACGAGGCGGGCAGCACACCGAAAGCCTGGATGCGATCGGTGCCGACGAAGACCGTGCCGCGCGCGACGGCCGGGGCCATGTACTTCCCGCCTGCTTCCAGCTGCGCCTCCGTCGAGTTCCAAAGGAGATTCAGGTCAGTATCGAAGGCGTACAGGATGGGGTGAGCGGTGCCGGGCTTGAGCAGGTCTTGCGTGCGCAGCACGTTACCGGCCAGCACCCAAACGATCGGGTCGGCGCTGCCGTTGCTGGTGACGAGCGGCGAGCCGGGCGAAAGCATCTGGATCGAGTTCTCCGCTGCCGCGAGCGACAAGGAGGCGGGCCGGGCGGGGTCGAGATCAATCTTGAGCCGAACCAGCGAGGGCGGGATAGAGGCTTGCGAGTCGACCGCCCGCTTGGTGGAGCCGGTAGCGAACAGCCAGTTTGTTCCGGCGGCATCGCGGAAGTAGGCGGGGGTGGCGCGGGACTTGGCATAGTCCAGGTTCTCGTACTGCTCGGAGTAAGGCCCGAAGATGTTGAGCGGGCCCACGCCGCCGTTGAACTGCGCCTGCCCGCCGGGCGGCAAAAGCGAACGGTCGGAGCCGGCGACCGACGAGCAGCCGGGGCGCACGGTGGTCGAGCCCGGCATGTGGTCGCGATCCAGCAGGTACAGGTTGCCCTGCTTGCCGCCGAAGGCCAGCAAGTGCGGCGTGCGGGTGTTGGCCGCCCCAAGGTCCGGCAGCACGACCGGCGAAGACCCGGAAAGGTCCGTGTCGTACTCATCCATCTGGCAGTAGTTCCAGGGGGTGTAGGTGCCGGTGAGGGTGAGGTTCGGCGACCACTGCAGAACCGACTGGCCCCAGTAGCGCGGGGTGGTTTCGTCGGCCAGGGTGCCATTGCCGGTGGTCGAGTAGAGGTTGCCCTGAGGGTCGAGCGAAGGGCCCGCC
>CAXTTW010000099.1:0-2688 GCA_964247255.1 uncultured Acidobacteriaceae bacterium | reverse complement strand
TTGGCTAAGGCCACCGAGGAGGGCGCCCCTGCAAAGGCGCTCGCGAGCGCGGGCCGCTGTGTGTCGGCGGCAACCATCCAGCCCGCGCCGCCGTCGCCGTACGCGCCAAAGGGAATGTACAAGGTGCGTCCATCCGCGGAGAGAGCGAGCGCGCCGCGCTGGCTCATCGCGTTCGACCGCTGGAAGGTGGTTGGTCCATTGCGATTGATGGGCGCGAGTGTCGCGTCGTTGATGAGGAGGGGCCAGCCGGGCAGGACGCGCCCGGACGCGAGGTCGAGCGCGAAAACCTGCCAGCCGGCCTGCGCGTCGTCGGAGGCGACGTAGACCCGGTTGGCGGCGGCGTCGAGGACCGGCGTCCCCAGGACACCCATGGGCACCCCTCCGTCCAGCGACGGGACGATCTCGGGGTTGGTCAGCTTGGTCCGCCACAGAATTGTGCCGTTGGCAGCGTCGACCGCATAGAAGAAGCCATTGCTGGACCCGGCAAGCACGACCCGGTATGTGCCGCCGTCGGACAAGGTAAGTGCGTCGAGATAGAGCGGGCTCGAGTACATCCGGGGCGCGTAGGTCGTCGAGCCTATCTGCACCGTGTCGAACTGCGGCGAGGACCAGAGCGGCCCGAAGCGCCCGGCTTTGAGCAGGCCGGGGCTCAGGGCAGTTTCGGTTGCGACCCAGCCGGTGCGGGCAGGGTTTGCCTGGTAAGTAGGAAAGGTTTGGGCGAGCAGCGTAACGGGAAAGAGGAAGATAAGTGACAAACGCATGGTGGCACCTCTCGGTTACGGGTGGCACCAATGTACGCAGCTCATGTATGACCCATGAGCTTATGTTACTTTTTGTGACTACTAATTTAAATATGTGGGTACTTACGGGTTCGCGCGGTCACATCAGGCTCAGGGCATCGACATCGAGGATCAGATTGCGGCGCGGGATGCCCTGCTCGCCGGCAAAGGTAAGCGCGCGGCGCAGTGCCTGGTGCAGAGCGGCGCGGGACTCAGCCTTGACGACGAGGTGGAACCGGTAGATGCGCTTGATTTTGGACAAGGGGGCGGAGGCGGGGCCGAGAACGCGGATGCCGGGAAGGTGGGTTTCGCGGAAAAACTGCCCGAGGCGGGCGGACCAGTCGGCGGCCTCTTCCAGGCGCGGGCTGTGCAGGATCAGGTTGGCGAGCACGGCGAAGGGCGGGTAGTGCATGTAGCGGCGCAGCTTCGACTCGCGCTCCACGAAGGCCCGGTAGTCGTGGGCGGCGGCGGCGGCGATGGCGTAGTGCTCGCCGTGAAAGGTTTGCACCAGAACCTTGCCCGGCAGATCGCCGCGCCCGGCGCGTCCGGCCACCTGCGTCAGAAGTTGAAAGACGCGCTCGGCGGCGCGAAAGTCCGGCAGGCCCAGGGCGTGGTCGCAGCCCACCACGCCGACCAGCGTGACGCCGTGGATATCGTGGCCCTTGGCGATCATCTGGGTGCCGACCAGCAGGTTGATTTCGCCCGAGTGCAGCCGGCCCAGCAAGCGCTCCATGTCGTGGCGCCCGCGAATGGTGTCACGGTCCATGCGGCCGATGCGCGCGCCGGGGAACAGCTCGAGGAGGCGCTCCTCACCCTGCTGGGAGCCCGCGCCGAGGTAGTACAGGTGCTCGGACTGGCAGGAGGGGCAGCGCGCGGGGACGCGGGTGCGAAAGCCGCAGTAGTGGCATTCGAGCCTGTCTGAAACCTGGGCGCGGCCGCTTGCTTCGGCTTGCCCGCTGTGCAGCGATCCTTTGTGCAGCGTCAGGGCGATCGCGCAGTTTTCGCACTGAAGTTTTTCGCCACACGCCCGGCACAGGGCCACGAAGGAATAGCCGCGCCGGTTGAGCAGGATGATGGCCTGCTCGCCGCGGTCGAGGGCCAGGCGGGTTTCGTCAAGCAGTTGCCGCGCGAAGAGATGGTCCTGGCCGGTTTCCCGAAACTCCTGCCGCATGTCGATCAGCTCGACCGCGGGGAGCGGGCGGTTGGCGACCCGGGCGGTCATGGCGACCTCGCGGTAGCGCCCGCGCCGGGCGTTGTGCCAGGACTCGAGAGAAGGGGTTGCCGAGCCCAGGACGCACACAGCCCCAAGCAGCTTCGCCCGCATCACGGCGACGTCGCGGGCATGGTAGCGAGGCATCTCTTCCTGCTTGTAGGAGCCGTCGTGCTCCTCGTCGACGATGAGCAGGCCCAGCGCCTGGACCGGCGCGAACACGGCCGAGCGCGTACCGACCGCGATGCGCGCCTGCCCCAGGCGGATGCGGTGGTACTGCTCGGCGCGCTCCTCAGGCGTCAGCGCGGAGTGGAGCAGCGCCACCTCGGAGCCGAACGCCGCATGGAGCTGCGCGGCGATCGAAGGGGTAAGGCCGATCTCCGGGACCAGCAGCAGCGCGCCTTGCCCACGGGCGAGCGCGGCTTGCATCGCGGCCAGGTACACCGCGGTCTTGCCGGACCCGGTAACGCCGTGGAGCAGGATAGGCGTGAACTGCTGTTCCTCGGTGGCCTGCAGGATAGCGCTTAAGGCACTTTGCTGGGAGGGGTTCAGGGTGTGGGTCTTGCCATCGCTCAACGCGGACAGATGAAAGGGCTGGGGCCGGTCCTCCAGGGTGACCAGCCCGCGTTTGACCAGCGTCGCGAGGGTAGAAGCGGGACGGAGCTCGCGCGAGGGCAGCGTCTGGCCGGGCGCGCCGGC
>CAXTTW010000098.1:0-7831 GCA_964247255.1 uncultured Acidobacteriaceae bacterium | reverse complement strand
GTACAGCACCAGCGAGCGCAGGGGCCGGGCGGAGGAAACAAGCAGCGCACGCGGCTGCTGCCCGTTCGGGACGATGGCGAGGGCGGACGGGCGCGGGTCGGCTAGGGACCGGCTGCCCGTGTAGCCCAGACGCACCAGGAGCTGGAGCAGGCGGCCCTGCTGTTCGTGGTTGAGCTCTTCCACGCCGGACAGGTAAAGGGTCCCGCCGGACGCGGAGGCTAAAAGCCCTTCGACGGCATCGTTCGCGAAAAAGCGGCCCGCGGGGCAGCTGACAAAGGCGGCCGCGCGGTGCGGGGCAAGCTCGTGGAGTGTGCGGGCCGCGAGCTGTTTGCCCGTCCCCCGCTCGCCTTCGAGCAGCGCGATCCTCAGGTGGTTGGACAGGTAGCGCATCTGGAGAAACAGCCGCTCCATGGCGGCGCTGCGGCCGACCATGGGACCGAGCCGCCACCGGCTGGACCCTAAACCCCATTCGCCGAGCGCGATCCCGGCCGCCTTGCGTTGCGTTTGGTCCGATTCGACGTACTTGCCCGCCAGCGCGGGGACGCTGGGCACTACCCGGTGAAGAGCCATTCCCGAAACCCCTTTTGTGTCCCCGCGTTGGATTGAGTGCGGCGGGGCGATATAGGGTGTATCGGCGAAGATTCGGAGAAGATGAGCCGGAATGGGGCAAATCTCAGGAAATCGCGGCGGGCGTCCGCACGCGCGAGGACGGCTGGTCCGACGCGATTACTCCGTCCCGAATGGTAACTACACGGTGGGCGTATTCGGCGATGTCCGGTTCATGGGTAACCACGATGATGGTGTTGCCGCGCGCGTGCAGCTCGTCGAACAAGGTCATGATCTCGTCGCCGGTTTTGGAATCGAGATTGCCCGTCGGCTCGTCGGCCAGGATGATGGAAGGCCGGTTGATGAGCGCGCGAGCGATGGCGACGCGCTGCCGCTGCCCGCCCGAAAGCTCGTTGGGCCGGTGGTCCATGCGCTGCTCCAGATTGACCGCGACAAGCGCGGCGCGGGCCCGCTCCAGCCGCTCGGCTGAAGGGGTTCCGTTGTAGATCAAGGGCAGCTCGACGTTGTGAAGGGCGGACGCGCGGGCCAGGAGGTTGAAGGTTTGAAAGACGAAGCCGATCTCCTTGTTGCGGATGCGCGCCAACTGGTCGTCGTCCAGCTCGGAAACGACGTGGTTGTTGAGCCGGTAGCGGCCTCGGGTCGGCGTGTCCAGGCAGCCGATTAGATTCATCAGGGTCGACTTGCCGGAGCCGGACGGGCCCATGATGGCGACGTATTCATTGTGACGGATAGACAGATTGATGCCCTGGAGGGCATGCACCGCCTGCTCACCCATCTGGTACGTCTTCCAAAGGTCCTCGACAACGATGACTTCGCCCTCGGGCCGAGCGCTGTCGCGAGTTTGCGGATGTGCGGCTGCCATGGCTGATTCTATCGCCGTTTTCCGGGCGGGCGGCTCACGAGCCCTCGTCGGCCTTGGGCGCGAGCTCGGCTTCGGAAACGGGCTTGACCTGGGCGTCGTTCTTAAGTCCGCGCAGGACCTTGTAGGTGCCGGTCACGATTTCATCGCCCGGCTTGAGCGGCCCGGCGACCTCCATCTTGGCTGTGCCGCTGATGCCGGTTTTCAGCGGGACGAAGTGGGCGTGGAGCTTGCCATTCTCCTGGCGCACGACGAAGACACCCTGGGTCTCCGGCTCGGCCGAGGCGGTCTGCGCGCCGACGCCCGGAGGAGGCGCGGGCGGCGTGGTCAGCGCCTGAATGGGCACATTGAGCACCTGCTTCTTGTCCGCGGTGGTGATCTTGGCGGTGGTGGACAGGCCGGGGCGCAGAGCGGAGACGTCCTGGTCCCGGTCGAGCGTCACGATCACCTTGAAATCCTTAGCCTCCTCGGTCCCGCTGGTGGTCTGGCTGGTCGCCATGCCGGTTGAACGCAGCAGCGCCTGGTTGCCGACCTCGGTCACGCGGCCCCGAAAAACCTTATCCGGAATCGCGTCCACCGACACCGCGACAGGCTGGCCGTCCTTGACGTTGACGATATCGGTCTCGTCAATTTTGACCTCCGCTGTGACGACCGACATGTCGGCGATCGTCATCAGGGTCGAGCCTTCCGCGTTCTGGATGCCCGTGACCATGGTCTCGCCCTCGCGGACGGGCAGGTTCGTCACGATGCCGTCGTAAGGCGCGACCGAGAGGGTTTTGCTCAGCGAATCCACCGCCGAGCGCAGGTTGGCCTGCGCCATGCCCAGCTTGCCGCGTGCCGAGTCGGTCTGCGCTCTGGCCTGGGCCAGCGAGGCCCGGTACTGGGCCAGCGACGCGACGTCCACATCGAAGGCCGCCTTGCGGGCGTCGAAGTCCTGCTTCGAAACCAGCTTTTCAGCGTACAGCTGCTGGTACCGCTCATAGTCCAGGCGCTTCTGCTGGAGGTCTGCCTCGGCGCGGGTGATGTTGGCTTCCGCGGTGGACTCGGCTGCCTGGTAGGCGCCGATATCGGTCTTGGCGGAGTTGATGGTTTCGCGCTGGGCCGCGACCCCGGACTCGGGCTGCACGTTTTCGATGGCGGCGAGCAACTGCCCGCGATGGACGCGCTCACCCTCTTTCACGTACAGGTGCGTGATGCGTCCGAATGCGGTCGCGCCAATGTTGACAAAGGTCTTGGGCTTGATCTGGCCCGTGCCGCTGACTACCGAGGTGAGGTCGCCGCGTTCGACCTTGCCAGTCAGAACTTTGGTGTACGCGCCCTGCGCGCGCTTGACGGAGAACCCGACGATCGCGGCGAGGACGAGAACGATGCCCACCGCCGCTGCAACCTTTTTCCACATGCCCCGCTCCACGGCGACCCAAGCTCGACGCAACCAGGTACGCACCGGAAGCGCCCTTGGTTCCCCGTCATCATACCCCGGTTACGAGGGTTTGCAATGCCCCGGAAGAGGGATCCTGCGCTGTGGGGCATCGGCGAGGAAGCTTACCGCGCTGCCACCGTGGGCTGTCCCGTCAGGCTCCCGCTTAGGGTCCCGGGTAGGGCGGCTGGACTACTCGTTCTATGCGCGGGTGACCGCTTCACGGCAGGGGTGTACACGGTCAGCCGCGCGGCAGGAACAACTGGGCTAAGCTTGCGCGGAGCTTCGGGGGCGCTCACCGTCGGCGAGGCCGGGGCTTTCACCGCCGACCGCTGTTTGCGATAGGTCACGGTGCGGCAGAGCCCGCACTCCCACGGGAAGAAGCCGAAGCGCGGCAGCACCGCCCGCTCCAGCAGACCGGTGCGGCCCTGACGGCGCAGCTCGACGTTCTCGCACCGTTCGCATCGTGGCAGTTCTCCGGCGGGAACACTTTGATGGCGCAGCTTTGCAATTTTGGATAGGATCATGGGTACTTCGGGCCTCCCTTGCGGCATCTCACGCTTTCCTTTTCGGCCGAAACCGGAAAACCATGAGGGGCTACACAAAGGAAGCCCAGAATTGTCGCGGAACCGCTTCGCGATTCCCTTCTGGGTACGATTACCAGAGTAGTAGCTTCCCATCCACTTACTAAAGTAACCAATTGTGCAAATTGCGACATCAAGCTGAAAGCAAAGATTGGCCGCCGAGCAGATGCCGGGTAAAGCGGATCAGCTCTCCGGGTGGGAAGGGTTTGAGCCGGAAGTGCACCGGAAGCCCCGCATACGCCCCTTCGGCATCGGGCAAGCCGCTCAGGACCAGCACCGGAAGTTCGGGCAACTCCGCCAGGAGCGCGCGCACCAGAGATGGGCCGTCCATCCCGGGCATCAGGTGATCGGTCACGAGAAGGCCCAGAGACGCCCGAAAGGCCGGGTCGGCCAGCATACGAACGGCCTCTTCTCCGCTTCTGGCGAGCTGCACGTGTGCGCCGGCGCGCACCAGGATGTCGCGGCGAGCGCTCCCCTGCACGGCATTGTCGTCAACCAAGAGAATCAAACCTGTCATCGCGGCTTCGCTCAAACTGACTGCTCCGAAAGCTTGGATGCTTGCGCGCGCTCCGGGGTTGTTCTTCACGGCAAGGCCGTCCGGGCGTCGCAAGAGGGCCAGGATAGCCGCGAAAAGGGGCTGCCCGGCCAGCTCGGGCGCGGCCTCCTCCGGGGCGGCGTGCCGAATCGCTGCAGCTATTCGAACGTGGCGTCGAAGGTAGGTTTTGAGGCCCCGGCCGGGTGGAGACCGGTATGAAGCCTCGGCGCCGCGGGACGCAAAGTAGTACGAGTGAGGCGATGCGCCGGCTCCATTTTGGAACCGTTCCGGTTCGGGAAATCCCGACGCCGCGCTTTGACCGGGCGCACCGCAAACCCGGTGCCCCAGGCTCGCGGTCTGCGAAGATAGAAGCATGCCCGCATTTGGTAGCTTCGCCTTGCTGCTCGCTCTCGCGCTGAGCGCGTACACGCTGCTCGCGGGCGGGATCGCTCTACGCCAGATCGCGGTAGCCGGTCCGGGGGCGGACCTGAACAGGCGCACGCCCGAGAAGCTGGCTGAAACGGCCCGCCGGTCGGGGATCGCGAGCTTTTTCGCCGTTTTCGGCGCGGTCTTCGCGCTGCTGTGGGCGGCTTTCCACAACGACTTTTCCGTTTCCTACATCTTGGAGCACTCCAACCGCGCGCTGCCCGGGCCGTACAAGTTCGCGGCCATGTGGAGCGGGCAGGAAGGCTCGCTGCTTTTGTGGGCGTTTCTGCTCGCCGGCTACGGGCTCGTGCTGCGAATGCGGCACCGGACCGACGTAAAGCTGTTCGCATATGCGTCGACCATCCTCGCCGGGGTGCAGCTGTTTTTTCTCCTTCTGCTGAACTTCGTCGCGCCGCCGTTTTCGCTGGTACGCGGGGCGGTGCCGTCTGACGGCAACGGGCTGAACCCGCTGCTTCAGTACCCGGAGATGGTCATTCACCCGCCCATGCTCTATCTCGGCTACGTCGGCTTCGCCGTCCCGTTCGCCTTCGCGCTCGGAGCACTGATGATGCGCTACCCGGGAGAAAAGTGGATCAAGGTCACGCGGTCGTGGACGATGGCGACCTGGGGCTTTCTGACGGCGGGCATCTTCCTGGGCGCGCACTGGGCCTATGGCGTGCTGGGCTGGGGAGGCTACTGGGCCTGGGATCCGGTCGAAAACGCCTCGCTGCTGCCCTGGCTCAGCGGCACGGCATTTCTGCACTCGGTCATGATGCAGGAAAAGCGCGGCATGATGAAGCGCTGGAACGTGTGGCTGATTTTCGGGACGTTTCTGCTGACAGTTCTCGGTACCGATCTTACCCGCTCCGGCCTGGTGAACTCGGTCCATGCCTTCGCACAAAGCTCCATCGGCACGTGGTTTCACTCGTTCATGTTTCTGGTCTTTGCGGTCTGCGCCGTCACCTTCGCGCGGCAGGGCAAGCACCTTGTTCCGGAGCACCGGGTGGAGTCGCTGCTGTCGCGCGAATCGAGCTTCTTCTTCAACAATATTCTCCTGGGTCTTGCTTGCTTCACAGTCCTATGCGGCACGCTGTTCCCCATTCTGAGCGACTGGCTCACGGGCAGCCGCATCGAGGTAGGCGCGCCGTTTTACAACCGGGTCGCCGTGCCCATCGGCATCGGGCTCATGCTTCTGATGGGCATCGGTCCGCTGCTGGCCTGGCGCACCGGGCGGCTGGCTTCGCTGCGGCGCAACGTGGTCAAGCCGGCCGCGGCCGCCACGGTCGCAGCCCTATTCCTGCTCGTTTCCGGCGAGCGGCCCTGGACAGACGCCGCCTCACTGTACGCCTTCGCAGTCTGGGTGCTGGCCGTGTTCGTCATGGCGGCGGTCCTGGCGGAGTTCGCGCGCGGCGCGGCGGTGATCGCGAAGCAAACCGGACGCGGCATCATTCGCTCGGCGCTGCTGCTGACCCAGCGCAACACGCGCCGGTATGGCGGCTACATGATCCACTTCGGCGTGGCGGTCGTGTTTATCGGCCTGGCCGGGTCGGGCTTCAACCGCAGCGTCGAGCGCGAGGTCGGCTTCGGCGACCGGATCGAGGTAGGGCCCTACACGCTGGTAGAGGACAGCTTTACCCAGGACACGAACGCCAACTACGACGCCGAGTATGCGCTCTTGAACGTGTATGAGCGAGGACGCCCGATCGGGACGCTCACGCCCTCCAAGCGCTACTTTCCCGCGAGCCAAACCTCGCAGACCGTAGTCGCGAACCGCTCGACCCTGGCCGCGGACCTGTACACGGTTTATATCGGCAAGAACCCGGACACAGGGCAGCCCATTCTCAAGGTCTTTCTCAACCCGCTGGTGGCCTGGATCTGGATCGGGGTGATCCTGGTGGTGCTTGGCACCGGCGTGGCCTTGACTCCAGCGCGCCTGACGGGCGTCGCGCCCGCGCCGCAGCGGGTACCGGCGCGCGCGGGCCTCGTCCCCGCGGGCGGGGACTGAGCCCGATGGTCGCGCTCGCCTGCGTGCTGTTCACTGCCGCGCTCGCCGGGTACGTCTTCTATCCGGAGCGCACGGTCGCCGCGCAGAAGGAGAAGACCCGGCTCGAGTACCTGCGCGAGCGCAAGCTGCGCATCGAGGACAACCTGCGGGACCTGCGGTTCGAGCAGCGCGCGGGCAAGTACCGCGACGAGGAGTTCACGGCGGAAGAAGCGGCGCTGGAGCAGGAAGCGCGCGAGGTCGCCGCGGAGATGGACGCGCTGGAAGCGCCGGCGGTGCGCCGTGTTCGCTAGACGCGGTCTCAGCAAGAGTTCCGCGGCCTCGGAGATCCTCGTAAGGCTTGCTTTGCGGTGGGTTTCCACCGGGTCTCCACGAGTTTTTCGCCGTTATGAGAGCGCCTGGAAAACGCTTGGGCTTGTGCTCGCCCTCGGGGTCCCGCTGCCCGCCCTCGCCGCCCCTGTTTCTGGCATAGTGACGAACCGGACGACGGGCCGGCCCGCGCCGGGCGACGTCGTGGCGCTGATTGCGTTCGAGGGCGGGATGCAGGTGGCCGCGACCACGAATGCGGACGAGCAAGGCCGCTACAGCCTGGACGTCCCCGGGGGCGGGGCGGCGCACCTGCTGCGGGTCAGCCATCAAAAAGCGACGTACTTCCAACCTATCCCGCAGGGCGCGAAGACGGTGGATGTCGATGTCTTCGATGTCGCGCCGCAGGTCGACGGCATTCGCACCGAGGCTGACGTACTGAGCATGCAAAGCACGCCGGGCGGGGAGCTGGAGGTGCGCGAAGACTACTTCGTGCGCAACGACTCCGACCCGCCGTGCACCCAGCTGAGCGAGCGCGCCTACGAGTTCTTTCTGCCGGATGGAGCGAAGCTCGAAGGCTCGGCTGCGATGGGGCCGGGCGGTGCGCCGGTCGACAGCACCCCCGTGCCGCTCGCGGGCACGGGGCACTATGCCTTCGTGTTCCCTGTCCGTCCGGGCAGGACGCAGTTCCAGGTGAGCTATACCCTGCCCTACTCCGGCCACAAGCTGGGCTGGACACAGCGGGAAGCACTCCCGACCGACAACCTGGTGCTGCTGCTGCCGAAGACGATGCGGTTCGCGCCGGAAGGGACGGGCTGGCAGCCGGTACCCGCGAGCACCGAGGCGCGAACCTATGTGCGCAAAGGCATCCAGGCCGGGGTGCCGGTGGCGTTCGGCATCTCCGGCGAAGGCCAACTGCCGCGCGAGGCACAGAGCGGCACGGAAGCGCCGGGCACGGGCAACGGCAAACCCGGCGGCGGACTCGGCGTGCCGATCGATACACCGGACCCGCTGGCCAACTACAAAGGCTGGCTGCTGGGCGGGCTGGGACTGCTGCTGGCCGCCGGCGCGGCTTGGCTGATCCGGGTTTCGCGGCCGACCGGGGAGCTGCCGCGCGGCGTACTCGCGCCGGAGC
>CAXTTW010000097.1:0-7848 GCA_964247255.1 uncultured Acidobacteriaceae bacterium | reverse complement strand
ATCCGGCGCGAGAAGGCCACGTCCAACATCTGCACCAACCAAGCCTTGGTCGCGCTGATGGCGACTGTCTACCTGACCGTCTACGGCAAGGAAGGCATCCGCGAGCTGGCCGAGCACAACCTGGCCAAGGCGCACTATGCTGCCCGCGAGCTGGGCGCGGCGGGCGAAGTATTGTTCGCCGATGCGCCGCGATTCCACGAGTTCGTGCTGCGCACCGAGGAAACCCCGGACGAGTTGAATGCCCGGCTGCTCGACCGCAAGATCATCGGCGGCTTGGACCTGCGCCGCTGGTATCCGGAGTTGGGCGACGCGACCCTGTGGTGCGCGACCGAGCTGACCACCCGCGCCGAGATCGAGCAGGCCGCGGCAGTCGCGGCCTCAGCCGCGTCTATGTCTCGCGTGTGGGGCGAGCCCTCACTCCATCTTGCGGGCGGTGTCCGCTGATGCGCTTGCTTCGTGTACCGGGAGACTCTATTTAGTGATTGCGGAAACAGCGCGGCGCTCTCCGGCAGCCCCCGACGAAGAACTCGCGGGCCCCTTTATCCCTCCCAGTCCGACACGTGCCGGAGAGCGCGTTTCCGCGATCGACGTGCTGCGCGGCTTCTCGCTGCTCGGCATTCTGGCGATGAACATCGATGCTTTCGGCACGGCCGAGGGCACGCATGACATCCCGATCGACACGCCGGTCCCCAGCTTTTCCGGGCCGCACGCGCACTTGAATCTGGCGGTATTGCTGCTCAAATGGTGTTTCTTCGAAAGCAAGATGCGCGGCCTCTTCTCGCTCCTCTTTGGGGCCGGGGTGATCCTGCTCACCAGCCGGGCAGAGGAGCGCGGAGCCGCAGCGGCCATGGCGGATACCTTCACCCGGCGCAATCTGCTGCTCATGCTCTTCGGTCTTCTCCATGGCGTCTTCATCTGGCATGGCGACATTCTGTTCGACTACGGCCTTTGCGCGCTGCTGTTTCTCTATCCAGCCCGGAAGCTCCCGGCAAAGACCCTGATCTGGATGGGACTGGCCGCCTCCTTGACCGTATCCACCCTAGCAACAGCAACCCTCTCGCACGCCGCCGAGGACCTGAGCACGGCTCACCGGTATGTGGAGCTTAGCCGAACGGCAAACCCGGCCGGCCTCGTCGCGGCGGCGGATGCGAAGCAGTGGAGCGCGTTCGTGGCCGCGCATCCAAGGAAAACCGCGGCGAGGTCGGCCGGTGAAGTCGAAGAAGCTCATGCGGGTTATCTGGCCATGGTCAAGGAAAACCTGGACGGCTATCTCGGCCCAGGTGTTGTCATGCGCGTCTTCACCATCGAGACTGTCCTCCCTCTGATGTTGGCCGGCATGGGCTTGTGCAAAGTTGGTTTTCTTTCGGCCCGATCTTCAGACCGCGTCTATGCCCTGACGGCGGTGTTGGGCTTCGGCATCTCCGTCCCGGTCTATCTCTACGGCCTGCTGCACGCCTATGCGCAAGGCTTCTATTTCCTTACTCTGGACAGGTGGGTCTGGCTCCCTTACACGCTGACGAGCGATGCAGGCATGCTCGCCATTGCGGCCTCTGTCATGCTGCTGATCAAGCACGGTTTCTTCCGCGCGTTGCAGCGCGGGCTTGCCGCTGTCGGTCGAACCGCATTCAGCAGTTACATCGCAACCAGCCTTTTGTGTCAGTTCCTTTTCCTGTGGGGCCCCTGGAAGCTGTACGGCAAGCTGGAGTACTACCAGCTGCTTTATGTGGTGGTCGGGGTATGGGTCGTCAATGGGATTGCAAGTACGCTATGGCTGCTGTATTTCGAATACGGTCCGCTCGAATGGTTGTGGCGTTCGCTCACTTACGGCAAAAGGCAGCCGCTCCGGCTGGATGCCATGGCTGCCGGATAGCAAATAGTCCGGCAGCCGAGAATCGGCCGCGAGCACGTGGGGAGTCTGGCGTGGACCAAGCGTACTGTTGAGGAGAGGGAATCTATGAGCACAGCGATCCTGGACATCGAGAAAGCAGCTCCATCGGAGAAGCCGTTTACGGGCGCACCCCGCAAGGTGCGCCCGCACCAGACGCAGAACGAGGCGTTGAGCTTCGAGAAGTCCGCGCCCGGCAAGCGCGCCTACCGCATGCCCCCGCTCGACGTCCCGTATGTGGCTCCCGCCGACGTGCTGGGAGTGGCGGCCCGCACGGAACCCGCCGCCCTGCCGGAGTTGAGCGAGATTGAGATCATCCGGCATTTCACGCGCATGTCCACCTGGAACTACGCGATCGATCTCGGCATGTACCCGCTCGGCTCCTGCACCATGAAGTACAACCCGCGCGTCAACGAGGCGGTCGCGCGCATCGAGGGCATCGCCGAAGCGCATCCCTACCAGCCGGAGTCGTTGTCGCAGGGCTCGCTCGGAATCCTCAAAGAGCTGGAGCACTGCCTGCTCGAGATTACCGGCATGGACGCGATCACGCTGCAGCCGGCGGCCGGCGCGCACGGCGAGTTCACGGGCATCCTGCTGGTGCGCGCCTACCACCAGTCGCGCGGCAACGCCCGCCGCACGGTTATCATTCCCGACTCCGCCCACGGCACCAACCCGGCGACCGCGGCTGTGTGCGGGTACGAGGTCGTCAACCTCAAGTCAAACGCCGACGGCGGCGTGGACCTCGACGCCCTGCGCGCGATCGTGGACGAAAACACTGCCGCGATGATGCTGACCAACCCGTCCACGATCGGGGTATTCGAAAACGAGATCGCGGCGATCGCGGAAATTCTCCATGCCAAGGGAGCGCTGCTCTACATGGACGGCGCGAACATGAACGCGCTGGTCGCGAAGACCCGTCCCGGCGACTTCGGCGTGGACGTGATGCACCTGAACCTGCACAAGACTTTCTCGACTCCGCACGGCGGCGGCGGCCCCGGCTCCGGCCCGGTGGCGTGCAAAGGCATTTTAGAGCCGTTCCTGCCGACGCCGGTGGTCCGCACCGACGCGCATGGGGTGCACAGGCTGGACTTCGACCGGCCCGCGTCCGTGGGCCGGGTGCGCATGTTCTACGGCAACTTCGGGATGTTCGTGCGCGCGCTCGCTTATATCTTGGCAAACGGCCCGGACGGCCTGCGCCAAACCACCGAGGATGCGGTTCTGAACGCCAACTATCTCCGCGCGAAACTCGAGGATCTATACGAGCTGCCCTACAAGACGCCCTCGATGCACGAGGTGGTTTTCTCCGACAAGCGGCAGGCCCGCAACGGCGTCAAGACCGGCGACATCGCCAAGCGGCTGATCGACTACGGCTTCCACCCCTACACGACCAGCTTTCCGCTGATCGTGCCCGGCGCGCTGATGATCGAGCCGACCGAGAGCGAGTCGCGCGAGGAGCTGGACTTGTTCATCGACGCCATGCGGCAGATCGCGCGCGAAGCCGACGAGAATCCGGAGCTGATCCGCGAAGCTCCCCATTCGACCCGGATCGCGCGCCTCGATGAAACGGCCGCTGCCCGCAAACCGGTCCTGCGCTGGAAGGCCCCGCCCGCCTCGACCCCGCTCACGCCGGATTCCGCCGCGAAGGAGTGGTAGTGGCGCGCAGCGTTTTCGACGAGCGCCGGGACGAGCTGGAGCGGTACGAGCAGATGCTGGGCCGGGAGCGCGGCCGGCTTGCCGTTTCGCTCGACGTGCTGACCGATGCCCTGGTGCTGGTCGGGCAGCACGGGGTGTACTGCGTGTCCACGCGCAACCCGTCGCAGCCCGCGCTTGATCTGCAGGCCGTCCTCGCCGGGATCGAGGGCGCCAAGGATCTGATTCAGTCGACCATGGCGCTTTTGGAAGCGAAACAATCCGGGTTGTAGTACTCTGAAATCCGCGCGACATGCGCCCGTAGCTCAGCTGGATAGAGCGTTCGCCTCCGAAGCGAAAGGTCGCACGTTCGAATCGTGCCGGGCGCACCACCTTCCCCTCGCGCATGCTTGTCCCACCCCAACAGGGAGCGGATTCGAGCTAGTGAAGCGAGTAGTGGAGGGCCAACTTCCTTCTCGGTACTCATTTCAGAATTGGCGGATCTTTCCCGGAATGGCACACGCGTTCCGATTTGGGTCACCGTCGCGCGTTTACGACGAACTCTCGTTGACACCCAGGGCGTCCTTGCGTGAACTTCACATACAGAGGAGCCGACCGGTGAAGTTCGCGGCGAAACCATGGCGTTGAAAACAAAGCTTGGAAACATGAGGCAGTCGCTGACCAACGCCGTTTTTGTCGCCTACTGCTGGCTTCTCGCGCATGTCCTGCCGCGGACCGCCTGGTACCGCGTTGCGCTTGGGACTGCGCGCTTCCTCTCCAGGTCGGCTGGGCGGTTCGCTCCCAAGAGTCATAACGTCAACGCCGCCTCGCTGACACCTCGTTTGCTGCATCGCTTGCTCGATTTGCTGATGATCCATGACGCATACTTTCCCATTCCCGTGCGGGTGGAAGGGGAGGAGATTTTGCGCGACTACGCCGCGCAGCCGGGCGGGTTCGTGTGCTGCTCGGCCCACATTCCCTTCATCAAGGTCCTGCTTCCGCTGGTGCGCAAGACAATCGGCGACGGCAGACCCGCGCGGATCATCGCGCGGGAGCCGGTAGGCAATAATGAGGTTTCGGCCTGGGGCGACACGCGCTGGCAGGCGATCCGCACCGACCATGCCGTCCTGCTGCACACCCGCTCGCTCCTGCGGCAGAACGGCTGCCTGATCGTCGTCGTCGACAAGGAACAGGGCGAGTTCATCTCGTCCAACATCTTCCGTTTCGTCGGCAAGATGAACTCCCGCATTCTGATGTGGTTCACCCAGCTCCAGCCCGACGGGACGATCCTGCTGCGGATCCTCCTGCCGCCCGGGCCCGCCTGCAAGACCGAGCAGGACATCCGGGCCAACCTCGACTTCGTCGCGGAAAACGTCCGGCGCATCCTGCGAGGGAAGTCGATGGCGCGCGGCGGCCGGGACATGGAAGCCGTGGAAACTACGGAGCAGGGGCAGCGTTCGCGGGAGATCAACCGGATCCAGCTCTACTCGAACGCGCAGCTGGAAGCACGGATGCGGCGGCTTCAGGCTGTGCTTTCCACCCAGAACGGCCACGGAAACGGGCAGCGCAAGCTGCTTGAGGAGCGGCTTGCGCTGATGCGTCTGGAGCTCGAGACAAGATCCGGAATCTAGGCTGTTTTCGAGTCGATGCCGACCGAAGAATTACATCTGGACGCGGCTTCTCCGTCAGGAAAACCGCATAGGATCGAAGTTGAAAAAGGCCACATTCACTCGAAAGCCGCCTTACACGTGGCAGGCGACCGCGCCGCGCTTTTCCAAGTACTTCTGGTGGTACTCCTCCGCGCGCCAGAAGGTTTGTGCCGGCACGACTTCGGTCACGATCGGCTTGCGAAAGCGACGCTCGGCTTCGAGCCGCGCGATGACCTGCTTCGCGGTGGCTTCCTGCTCCGGCGTGTGGAAGAAGATCGCGCTGCGGTACTGGTTGCCCCAGTCCGGGCCCTGGCGGTTGAGCTGCGTGGGGTCGTGCAGCTCGAAAAATTCATTCACGATCGTCTCGTAGCTTACCCGCGCCGGATCGAACGTCAATTCGACCACCTCGGCATGGCCGGTGCGGTCCGAGCACACATCTTTGTAGGTGGGGTTAGCGAGCTTGCCGCCTTCGTAGCCGACGGCAGTCTCCGTCACGCCGGGAATCTGGCCGAACCGAACCTCGACACCCCAAAAACATCCCGCTCCAAATGTCGCCTTCTCCATACATCCTCCACCCGCTTGGATGTAAGGAGAAGGCAGGCCGCTTCAGGCCAGTTCGTACCCGGCGAAAAAGTAGCCGATCTCGAAAGCCGCGGTATCCTCGGCATCGGAGCCGTGGATGGCATTTTCCTCGATGGACGCGGCGAAGCGCTTGCGGATGGTGCCTTCCTCGGCGTTCGACGGGTTAGTCGCGCCCATCAGCTTGCGGAGGTCGGCGATGGCATTTTCCTTTTCGAGCACCAAGGGAAAGATCGGGCCGGAGGACATGAACTCCGTAAGCGAGCCGAAAAACGGGCGCTGCGCGTGGACGTGGTAAAAGCCCTCAGCCTGCTGTTTGGAGATGGAAAGCTTTTTGATCGCGACGAGCTTAAAACCGGCTTCCTGAATCGCGGCGAGGATGGCTGCCGCATCGCCCTTGCGAACGGCGTCCGGCTTAAGAATGCTGAAAGTACGTTGAGGCACAGAAGTCTCCTGAGAACTTGGGTTGCACCCCAAGTATGGGGCAGAAGGCGAGCAAACGAAAGCTCGTGAGGGGATAGCCGGCGGACGTGCCAAGGGTCGCTTTGGACCGGAAAGAGAAAGCGCCGCCTAGCGGCGGCGCTCGTTCGGCAAAATGGGACTTTAAGCGGCTTGGGTCAGTCGGGGCAGCAGCCCGACGTGGCTGGTCTCGTACAGGGCGAGCAGGCGCTGGCGCATGAGGTGGTACGCGCCGGCGGCTTCCTGAAGCTGGAAGGGTACGGAGATCCAGTGGCGGCCGGTCACCATTTGCGCAAGCATGCCGATGCGGACCTGGCGCACGGCGGAGCGGAGCCGGATCGCATCCCGGCGCATGCGCTCGGCGACGATCAGGCCTTCCTCTTCGTTCCACTGCGCCGCGTGCGCCGCAATGGCCAGCAGCAGATCGGCGTTGGCGCGCATATTTCTGAGGCCCGCTTCACCGCCTAGCAGGTGCCAGATCACCTCAGGCTGCATTTCGACCTGGCCCCGACGGGGTTCGAGATAGTCGCGGGCGACGGACCGAACTCCGGCGAGGTTGACCGGCGCGAGCGCGGCCAGAAGCACGTCGAAGCAGCGGCCGTCGAGGCGGATGGCGGACCGCCGCGCACGCAAAGCCGATCCGGCGAAGCCGCCGAGGGCCAGAACGAAGATAAGGAGCGGAGCGGCAGTGTGCATGGGTGACCCCAGGTGACCTCAGTGACCAACTTTGCCCAAATCGTAATGAACTCGTTCCTGCAATGCAAGCACATATTTCTGGAGGGTGGGAGAAATCGGCCGCCGGGCCGGCTCATTGCGCCAAAGCGAGACACTCCAGTAGCCGAGAACCAGAATGTAGTCGGCTACGCGCAGATAACCAATTACTGCATCGTGGGTTCGTTGCGGGTCCAGATATGCTTGGAAACCATCCAGAGAGGCTGCTAGCAATGACCAAACCATGAGTCCGCTGCCGACCGCGATAGCGTGGCTGCGCCAGGGTAGGCCTAGATTATTGGCCTGCGAGAATAGAGCCGTCACCAAGCCGCAGGTCATCAAGCTTGTAAATACGTCACTTCGCATGCACCAGGCTTGTATCGGATTCAGGTGTGCCGCAGGAAGAAAAAGGCCGGCTGCAAAAGCAATCGAGACACCGAATGCCGCCCTCGCAAAGAGTGGTTGTAGTGCCGAACGGTTCCAAACACCCGCAGGCCGGAGAACATCTCTCGCAAGCTCATACAGCATTAAAAGCTGCGCAAAGAAGCTCGTAATGGAAAAGGCCAGGTAGTAGTAGATGTAATCAGGCGAATTGTACGGGACAATGGCGGAGACAAGTACTGTCGCAGTCAAATCGAGCAAGGCGAAGGTAAAAAGAGCCGGAAACCTTCGCCAGCGTTTTCTCGTAAGCATGACGGTGCAAAGTACAACGTCCATGACCGGAGCGGACGCGAGAGACACCGTCGAGATTGCGCTGGCGATCAATTCTCGCTGCTCCCTCCGTGGAGCGTATCATTTCGGCTCCGCCATCGGGAACCGAATTCCACGTTACTAGGCGACAGCGGCCTTGAGGTAGGGGCGGCGGAGCGAACCGGAGGGGCAGTCGGCGGCCTTGAGGTAGGGGCGGCGGAGCGAACCGGAGGGGCAGTCGGCGGC
>CAXTTW010000096.1:0-7862 GCA_964247255.1 uncultured Acidobacteriaceae bacterium | reverse complement strand
GCCCGGGGGCGTGGCTCGGGTGGGTGGCCGGGGCTTCGCTCGCCCTTTGCGACGGCCTTGTCTGGGCCGAGCTCGGCGCGGCCCTCCCCCGCGCCGGAGGCTCCTATGCCTATCTGCGTGAGATTTACAAGCCGGCCGGCTCCACGCGAAGCGACCCGGGACGTTTCCTCGGGTTTCTCTATGTTTGGCAGCTGCTGTTTACCGCCTCGCTTTCGATCGCCTCCGGGGCGCTTGGGCTGGCCCAGTACGCCGCTTTTCTCGCGCCCGGTCTGCGCCGGGAGCTCGCGCTCGGGCCATTTCAGGCGGTTTTGCACCTGCATGGAACCAACCTCGTCGCCGCCTCCGCCTGCCTGCTCGCCGTCTTTCTTCTGTCGCGCGGGCTGGGCGGCATCGTCCGCGCCGCCGGGATCCTGACGGTCGGCGTCCTGTTCGCGCTCCTGGCTGTTATCGCTGTCGGCCTCACGCATCTGCGCCCCGCTCTGGTGGACGCCCAGCTCCACTGGCCCGGCGGTGCCGGCCTGCTGCCCGCGCTCGGGGCCGCCGCTCTCATCACCACCTATGATTACTGGGGCTACTACAACGTTTGCTTTCTGGGCGAAGAGGTCCGCGACCCGGGGCGGACGATCCCCCGCGCCGTCCTGCTGTCGATCGCGCTGGTCGCCACTTTGTATCTGCTCATGAACTTCGCCGTGCTCGGCGCCCTGCCCATCCATGCCCTGCTTTCGTCCCGCGGCACCGCCGCTGAGCCGATGGCCGCCGTCCTGATGAAGGCCGTTCTGCCCACCTCGGTTGCCGGAGCCGCCGCCGGCGCGATCGCCACCTTGATAATGTGGACCGCGTTTTCCTCGGTCGTCTCGCTCATGCTCGGGTATTCGCGCGCGCCGTTCGCGGCGGCCCGGGAAGGCAACTTTTTCGCCCCGTTCGCGCTGCTGCACCCGCGCCACGGTTACCCTCGGGTCGCTCTGCTCACCCTGGGTCTGCTCGGGACGTTTTTCTGCCTCTTCGATCTCCGTTCTGTCATAGCGGCGCTGGTCGCGGTGCGCATCGTGCTCCAGTATGGCTTGCAGCAGGTGGGCGTCGTCGTCCTGCGCGTACGCCGGCCCGATCTGCCGCGGCCGTTCCATATGTGGCTTTACCCGCTGCCGCCGGTCGCGGCATTTTTCGGCTTCGGTTTTCTGCTGCTCAGCCGCGCCGGTGCCGCGCGCGAGCTCCTGTTCGCGGCGCTGCTCGGGGGTTCTGGCGCGGTCCTGTATCTCTTCCGCAACCGCAAGCGGCCCCCCGCGGTTCCCGCCTGAGCTCCGTTCTGCTCAGCGCAAACCACGTCAGCCCGCAAACCGGCAGGCCACCGTCCCAAAATGCGCGAACCGCACCTCCGCCGACGACCGCCGCATGGCCAGCAGCTTGCCCATCCAGCTGCCGGTGGTGATCCATTGGCCTACCACCAGCCCGCCCGTGCGCCACTGCGCGTCGTTCACCAGGAAGGCCACCAGCCTCAAGAGGTCCGGGCCGTTCGTGTTCTTGCCGACCCCGCTCCACCGCACCACGCCGTCGATGACCACCTCCAGCTCTTCCACCGCGATGTCGATCGACTGCCATGCCGCGCACGCCGGTCCGTGCACAAAGCCGCCGTTCATCTGCAAATCCGCCACCATGGCCAGCAGCGCCACCTCGTCCGGCGCGACAAAGGCTGACTCCAGAACTTCGATCACCGGGTGGACGCTCCCGATGGCACCCAGGATCTCCTCCCGGCTGTAGGGCTTGGCGCGCGCAGGGAGGTCGCGCCGCAGCAAAAAGCCGATCTCGGCCTCTACCCCGCGCAGCCTTCGCGGCTCCTTCATCTCGCCGCCCGTCTTCACGAAGCCGTTGCGGAGGGGCATCGGTCCGAACATCGGGGTCGCGTCCGGCGAGGGCGCGCCGATCTTCCAGCCGCCGATCGGGCCCATGCGCGCCGCCATCGCATCCTGCACCGCGTACGCCTCGTTCAGGGACGCGGGCTGCAACGCCGCATCCAGCCCCGCCAGCCCTTTCGCGCCCGCCCGCGCATCAAGCAGCACCTCCGCCGTTTGTTGAATCCGCTCGCTTTCGATCAGCGCCCGGTGCGCTTCCTTCGTCCAACTCGCCGCCATCGGTGGCCTCCAAACTCATCCTAGAAGGGAAGCGCGCCGGGCGCGACTCTTACGCCTGCACCCCCACCACGCCCGTCGGCGGCCGGGCAGCCAGGAGCGCCGCCGGCATCTCCGGCAAGGTTTCCGGCTTTCGCGAGATGCCGACGAGCGTGTCGAAGCAGTCTCCATCGAGCTTGTGCGGCACGTCCTGCTCCATGATCGCGAGCGCCTTTTCGACCGGGAAGCCCGCCCGGTATGGACGGTCCTCGGTAAGCGCCCCATAGACGTCGGCTACGGCGAGGATGCGCGCTTCGAGCGGTAGCTCTTTCGCGACCATGCGGTGCGGGTAGCCCGTGCCGTCCAGCCTCTCGTGATGCGCGCCGGCGATGGTTGCGAGCTCGCGGTACTGCGGCACCCGCGCCAGGATTTTCTCGGTCAGCCCGGAGTGCTCCCGCATCACCTGCCATTCCCGGTCGTCGAGCTTGCCCGGCTTATCGAGGATCGAGTTGGGGACGCGCAGCTTGCCCAAATCGTGCAGCAGCGCCGCCCGGTGTACCAGCTGCAGGCGCTCCCGATCCAGCCCCAGGGCCGTCCCGATGCGCCTGGCGGCTTCGGTGACGCCCATGGAGTGCCGGTACGTGAAAGGGCTCTTGGCGTCCACGACCTCGGAAAAGGCTTCGCAGATACGGTCCATGTGCGACGGGCGCATTCCTTTGCTCGAGGACGGCGCCAAGGCCAGCACGGCTGCCCGGGTTTCGCGCTCGGGTGCGGCGACGGCCCCGTTCTCGACCGGCAGGCACTCACCCCACAGCGTGCCTTGCCGGTGCAGGGTTTCGGCCGCGCGTACCATCTCCGGGTCGAACCAGCGTCCGCTGCGCTCGCGGAGCACGCGCATCGCTTCAGCGGGCCCGCGCTCAAGCGCGAACGCATCGATGTGCTGCGCGATCGCCATGACCCGTGCGAGCGGAGGAATCGCGTGGCCCTTGAGCCGCTGCGGGTAGCCGGAGCCGTCCCAGTGCTCGTCGAGTGACTGCACCGCGATGGCCGCCTCGTCGCCCATGCCGATCTTGCGCACGATGCTCGCGCCCCTGTCACAGCGCAGCGCAATCATTTCTTCGTTGTTGCGATGCTGGGTCATGCCGATGCGCAGAATTCGCTTCGTGCGCGCGACGGGTCCTTCCCCGGGGACGACGTTGTTCCACAGCAGGCGCAAGGTGGTGAGCGAAGGCTTGTGCGGCTGGGTCCAGTCCTCGAGCTTGACCC
The DNA here is from genome assembly GCA_964247255.1 of uncultured Acidobacteriaceae bacterium. Classification (GTDB taxonomy): domain Bacteria; phylum Acidobacteriota; class Terriglobia; order Terriglobales; family Acidobacteriaceae; genus EB88. The sequence goes on along the minus strand of CAXTTW010000096.1, from coordinate 4,494 downwards.
CGGCCTTGACCGCGCGGTCGTCGCCGCCGCCGATGATCTGGCACATGCGCGCGGCGTTGCTGCTGCAGCCTACATCTTTGAGCAGCAGCGAGTTATACAGGTCCGCGAGCATGCTGTTGGAAAAGCGCAGCTCCGCGCCGATGCGCATCCCGAGCAGGCAGGAACGGAGCGCGTGGCCGGCAACCGCGCCCTCCGTGAGGTCGAGCGCGAAGCTCAGCGCTGAGATGACCTCCGCGAGCGAAGGGCTGTCGAGCGAGCCCGCTTCGGGAACGAGCTGGGCCGGGACGGCAAATGGGCGCGGGAAGGGCATACGACTCCTTGTCTTGGGACCGTTATCGGCCTTTTGCGGCCAAAGTTTCAGGGCTTTGTCGGGGTCGCACGGTACTTCGGTACTGTTCGGCGGGACACCGCTGTCCCAAAACGGGAAGGGACGCTTCACCGGGCGGAAAGCGCCTGTGACTCCGCGCATGGGGCTCCCGCGTCCAACAGTAAGCGTGTTCAATGCGCATGGAGACCTATGCTGATCCGCAAGCCCGATGCCATCCGCTCGTCCGAGATCACGCCGAAACGCGTGTGGGCCAATCGCCGCGCTTTCCTGGCCGCAGCCGGGGCAGCCGCGCTCGGGAGCACGCGGCTGCTCGGCGCGCAAGACCATGGGCAGACGGCAGCGAAGATCGCCACCGTCAAGAGCCCGCTCTCAACCGCCGGGCTGACGCCGACCGACAAAAACGACGCAACCCACTACAACAACTTCTACGAGTTCGGGACGGACAAGACCGACCCCGCGCGCAACGCGGGCAGCCTCCAAACCTCACCCTGGGCGGTCAAGGTCGAAGGGCTGGTGGAAAAGCCGAAAACGGTCTCGCTCGACGACCTGGCGCACTACCGCCCGCAGGAGGAGCGTGTGTACCGCATGCGCTGCGTGGAGGCTTGGAGCATGGTGATTCCCTGGGTCGGTTACTCCTTGTCGCAGTTCATCGACTGGTGCCGCCCGCTGCCCTCGGCGAAGTACGTGCAGTTTCTGAGTTTGTACGACCCGCGGCAGATGCCCGAGGCGGGTGGGTCGGGCATCGACTGGCCCTACACCGAAGGGTTGCGCATGGATGAGGCGCTGCACCCTCTTACGCTGCTGACCTTCGGCATGTACGGCGAGCCGCTGCCCAAGCAGGACGGCGCGCCTGTGCGCATCGTGGTGCCCTGGAAGTACGGCTACAAGTCGATCAAGTCCATCACGACGATCCGGTTCGTGGAGAAGGAGCCGCCGACGACCTGGAACCAGCTCGCGCCGAACGAGTACGGCTTCTACTCGAACGTGAATCCGGAGGTGGACCATCCACGCTGGTCGCAGCGCTCGGAGCGGGTTATCGGCGCGCCGGTGTGGAAGCCGCGGCAGCCGACGCTGATGTTCAACGGGTATGCCGATCAGGTCGCCGGCCTGTACAAGGGCATGGACCTGCGGAAGTTCTCCTGAACGCTATGAAGAATCGAACGAACCGGACGATCCTGGCGCTCAAGGTTGCCGCGCACGGGGCGTGTCTGCTGCCGCTCGTCTGGCTGGCCTCGCTGTTCGTTCGCAGCGCGAGTGGGGAACCGGGCGCGCTCGGCCCCGATCCGACGGAAACGGTCACCTTTTTCACCGGATTCGGCGCGCTGCGGCTTATCGTCCTATCGCTCGCGATCACGCCGGTGCGCAAGCTGGTTCCCAGGCTCGGCTGGCTGATCCGCTTCCGGCGCATGCTGGGTTTGTATGCCTTCGCCTGGGCCTCGCTGCACCTGCTCACGTATCTATGGCTCTACTCCGGCTGGAGCTGGCCCGCCATCGCGAGCGATCTCAGGCAGCGTCCGTACATCTGGGCCGGTACCGCGGCCTGGGCGCTGATGGTGCCGCTCGCCCTTACTTCGACGGCGGGGTCGATCCGCAGGCTGGGCGGCGCGCGGTGGGCGTGGCTGCACCGCCTGGTGTACGTTTCCGCCGTCGCCGGCGTCTTGCACTACTGGTGGATCGTCAAGGCCGGGGTGTACGCGCCGCTGCGGATTACCGTGGTGCTTGCAGTGCTGCTTGCGGCAAGGCCCGTGCTGAGCTGGTGGCGGAGCCGGCCTGCTGGGGGCGCGGCCGTGAGAATGGCCGGTGTACAAAAGTGAGGCAAATGGTTGACCTCCAGCGTCGAAGGTCATCCAGTGTCGGTGTGGGCGAGAGTTTTATCCCCGCGTGGTGCAATCGTGCCGGGGAGAAGAAACCACCGCTTACGCCGCAGTACCCTTGCAAGCAAACTGCAAGCCGTTATGAATCGCCAATCAAGGCCGAGCACAACGAACACGTGCAGCCAGGACGATAGTTTTTCCATTCGCCTTGCCTCCAGCATTGGACCCGGTATACCCCGTTCGTCGCGGGATATACCGGCGTGGCTGCTTGTCTGGCCAATTCTGTTTCCCGCTCGCACCCGCTGAAGGCTTTCGCGATTCGACCAGCCTTTTTGCGCGAACACACTCCTTTTCGCCGCTTTGGCGTTACCGGCAGTCCTCTGAACGGAAAAGCCCGGCGCGCGGCCGGGCTTCTTTCACGTCGGAAACACTTACTGGGCCGCAACACCGGCCGGAGCCACCGCTACCCGCTGCGGCGCGGTCAGCTTGACTCCGCCCACCTCCGTCTTGACCTTGAGCGATGCATAGCTTTCCTTCTTCTCGGTCTTCACCGGCACGGCCAGCTCGTACTGGTTGTCCAGCCGCCGTGTGAAGTCCGCGAGAAACGGCACGAGCGACACCGGGTTGGTCAATCCCTGGTAGTACAGGGTGCCGCCCGTGGCGTCGGCGACCTGCGTCAGGTAATTCTGCCCGGCGTCGGTCTCGTACAACGTCCCGCTCAGCCCGCCCTGGTCGCGCCAGTAGATCGAGTACACGACCAGCCCAGCCCTGTTCGTGACATCGAGCGTGGCCAGGATGTAAGGGTTTTGCGGGTCGTAGCGCACGTTGTACGGGTCGACGCCGTCGGTGATCATCAAGACCTCGCGCCGGGCCGCGGAAGGGCCGGCTGGCCAGCGCTTGGCCAGGTCCTGCAGGCAGAAGTACGGGCTCGCATTGGAGCCGGGGCTGCCCCCGGGCAGGTGCAGGCGTGTTGCCACGTTCGCATGGTCTTTTGAGAGCGCACCCGACATCACGGCGACGCCGTTCTGCATATAGGCCACGTCGGCGGCCACGTTCGGGGGCAGGTTCTGGATGAACTTCGTCAGGTCCTGCAGGTTGCGGCCGAAGCTGGTGCGGGCAGAGTTGTCGATCAACAGAACCAGCTGGACCTCGCCCTTGCCGTAGGGCTGCCAAACGGCCGGCTGCACGGACTTGCCGTCTACCTCGACTTTGAGGGCGCTTTGCGGGACCGGGATCGGGGCTTCGCCGCTTTTAGGGAGCACGGTGACCACGGTTTGCGCGTTGGCCGGCGCTGCCTCATCCTGGGCGGCCGCGCCTGCCGCGGTAAGGAGAGCCAGGCCAAAGGCGGCGGCGCTTGTTGCTGAAAAGAATTTCATGAAAATGTCGCCTTCCGGGCGCGCCGCATCGCGGCCGCGCTTACCTGATTAGACCCGGACGGGGCGCGGAAGATGCGATCGAATAGCGGGCGGGAAGCGGTTTTCACAAATACTTTCGCGGCCTTGGCAGTCCTTGTGAGCTCGCGTTGCGACGGGTCTCATCCGGAGATCGTTCCGGGGGCTCCACGAATCCCGAGTTCAGGAACCGCTTGTATGCTTTGGAGGACATGAGAAGGATTTTGACAGCGGCCGTGCTGGTGCCGCTCGTGCTGTTGATCGTGTTCTCGGGCTCGCTGCCTTTGCTCGCGGGCGCTTCGGCCGTTGTGGCGGGCCTGGCTGCCTGGGAGTTCCTGAGTCTGGCGGAAGCGAGCGGCGCGCGCGGCGTACCGCGCATCGGAGTGCTCGGCGGCATCGCGGTCCTGTTCCTGTGCACGCTGTACCGGCCGGAGGAAAAGACGCCGGTTCTCGGGGGTTTCGCCTTCCTGCGGCTCGCATTGTGCGCCTTCCGGCTGCCGTTCCCGCAGGTGCTTCCCGCCGCGGCGGCGGGTGTTTTCGCGCTGCTGTACACGGGCTGGTCGCTCACCACGCTGCCGTTGATCGCGGCCCAGGGCAACGGCCCTTCGCTGCTGCTGCTGCTCTTCGTTTCGGTGTGGACGGGCGACATCGCGGCCTACTATGTCGGGCGCAACTTCGGCCGGCACAGGCTTACGCGCCTGAGCCCGGGCAAGACCTGGGAGGGCACCGCTGCCTCCGTCGCGGGGGCGGTGTTGGCGGCGGCCATGCTGCTGCTTGCCGCGACGGAGCTGGAGCGCAGAGGCGTGCTATGTCTCAGCTACCCCGGCCCTCCCTCGCGCACGCTTTCTCTTGCAGTCCTGCTCAATGCGGCGGCCCAGCTGGGCGACCTGCTGGAGTCGGCGCTCAAGCGCGGGGCCGGCGTCAAAGACTCGGGCTCGCTGCTGCCCGGCCACGGCGGCGG
>CAXTTW010000095.1:0-7903 GCA_964247255.1 uncultured Acidobacteriaceae bacterium | reverse complement strand
AGCTTGCCCCACAGCAGCGACCGCAGCTCGTCAACCCGGAAGATCCAGTAGCAGAACGCGGTCAGCACCAGCGTCGTCGCGGTCGCGAAGACGCCCTGCATCAGCCACGGCACGGAGCGGATATGCAGGATCGGCCAGCCCAGGACCAGCGTGCAGACCGCCATGATCGCGAGCATCTGGTATACGGGCTTGTGGTCCAGCACGGCCTCCCCGGCGGACAGCTGGTCGTTCAGGTGCAGCAGGTAGAACAGCTGCAGCGTCTCCGACAAGAGCCACACCAGCAGGTAGCCCTGGACGCCGAGCACCGGCATCAACGGGACCGACAGCAGGCTCGTCATCCCGTAGGCGAACAGCGTCTGCCAGGAGATGGACTGGACCTTGTTCGAGGAGAACTGGAACTGGTACTTGTGCTCCTTGATGGACAGGATGGAGATGGTGAGCCCCAGCGTGATCGCGATGCCCGGCCGGAACAGCTGGCCCTGGTGCAGCCAGACCTGCAGCAGCAATGGCGTCGCCAGCATGGACCCGAAGGTGATGGGCGGGGTCATCAGCAGGATCACACGCTCGGAAAGGGAGTACAGCTTGTGCAGTTTGAGCCAGTCGCGCTGGCCGTAAATCATGGTGATCTCAGCCGAAAGCGAGTTGGTGACCAGGTAGAGCAGCCGCCGGCTGAGTGAGTACACCGTGCGCGTCACGTTGTACGCGACCACCACGGTCGGGCCCAGGAGGCGCTGCATCAGCAGCACGGGTACCTGATACGCGAACAGGTTGGAGCTGGCCAGCAGCATGTAGTGACCACTGGGGCGCAGGATGGAGCCGAGCGAGCCCTTTTTCCAGTAGCGGAGGCTAGGCTTGATCTCCGGGCACCGCCGCGCGACATCCCAGGCCAGAAACAAGGCCATGACGAGCGTGACCGCTAGCTGGCCCGCGGCGATGACCGGGAACGGCTGGTGCAGGAGGACCAGCGCGACGATCGCGAGCATGCCCAGCAGCTGGTTCAGGTTGCCGAAGTGCGCCCCCCGGTGCGCCTCGCCGAAAACCATGTACGAGCCCGAAAAAAAACCGAACAGCATGCTCGCCATGATCTGCATGCCCAGCAGATACAGCGTGAGCCGCGCCGCGAACAGGGAAACGGACAGGTGCAGCCAGCGGGTCAGCGGGACGGTGAACACGATGAGCAGGAGAACGGCCGCCAGCACGCAAGCCCCGAGCAGAATCCGCAGCCCGGCCGACTGCACCTCCCGGCACTCTTGCTTCTCGTCCCGGTTGTAGTGGATGGTCATCTGCATGTTCGTGTACGTCTGCAGACCGTAATTGAAAGTGCCCAGGTACGAGACCGCCGCGCTCAGCGCCAGCCACTGGCCGTACATCTTGATGCCGTACACGGCCAGGAATGCGGGCGGCAGCAGCAGTTGCTGCACGGTCACCACCAACTGGTTGGCGTTTTGGGCGGCGAACAACTTGGCTATGCGGGCGAGGCTCATCGGCTCCTGTCGTGCGGGGGCGGATTTCTGAAGGCAGGCAGGAGAAAGAGAACGGCTCGGCCGGCGGCATCCCACGCCGCCTCAGCCGTCTACATCTTATAGCGGCCTAAGTCCTCGTCGTTCAAGTTCTCGAGCCAGTTCTTCAGGTCTTCCGCGCTCGCCTGGTCGGCCGGGCTCGGGATCACCTTGGCCGTCCGCAGAACCTCCTCGCTGACGAAAATCGGGCAGTCCGAGCGCAGGGCCAGGGCCAGCGCGTCCGACGGCCGCGCATCCACCGTCACCACCTCGCCCTTTTGCCGCAGCCAGATCACCGCGAAAAACGTGTCTTCCTTGAGCTCCGACACCACCACCCGCTCCACCTTCGCATCGAGCCCATGGATCATGTTGCGGAGCAGGTCGTGTGTCATCGGTCTGGGCGTCGCGGCCTTTTCCACTTCGAGCGCGATCGCGCTGGCCTCGAACAACCCGACCCAGATCGGCAGGACCGTATTGCCGGTCATGTCCTTCAGAATCACGATCGGTTGTTGCGTGTTGGGGTCCACCATCAGGCCCCGAATCTTCATTTCTACGTCCATGAGAGCGCCTCGCCCAATAGGCTGTTAGGAAAACTCGCCGTCACCCTGACCCGCACATACGAGCCCGGCGCGGGCGCGATCGGCTGCTTCGTCGTAAAGTTCAGAGTCTTGTTTTGCGTCGTCCGCCCCGGCAGCTGCCCGCGCGCATTGACCGAACCTTCAACCATTACTTCAAGGGTTTGCCCCACATGCCGCGCGTATGTTTCCCGCTGAAGCTCCCTTTGCCGGTCGAGCAGGATCTGCAGCCGGGCGGATTTTTCCTCTTCCGGGATGGAGTCCGCCATCGTTTGCGCCGGGGTATTCGGGCGGGGTGAGTACTTGAAGGCGAACACCGCGTCGTACTCGACCTCGGCCAGCATTGTGATGGTGTCCTCGAAGTCCGCCGGGGTTTCGCCGGGGAACCCGACGATGATGTCGGTCGACAGGCTGATCTCGCGCCGGGCCGCTTTCATCCAGCCGATGCGTTCAAGATACCAATCCCGGGTGTACTCCCGCGCCATGGCGGCGAGCACGCGCGAGGACCCGGACTGCACCGGCAGATGCACGTGGTCGCACAAGGCAGGTACCGCGTCGATGGCCTCGACGATCTCGCGCGTGAAGTCCCGTGGATGCGAGGTGGTAAACCGTACCCGCCGTATCCCCGGCACCTGGCCCACATCCGCCAACAACGAAGCGAACGACCGCTTCCCTTCCGGGTCCCGGTACGAGTTCACGTTCTGCCCCAGCAGCTGGATCTCGGTAAAGCCCGCGTCCGCCATCTGCCTGGCCTCGAGGAGCACGGAGGTCGAGGTGCGCGAGCGCTCCTTGCCGCGCGTGTACGGCACCACGCAGTAGGCGCAAAATTTGTCGCAGCCTTCCACGATCGTAATGTAGCCGCGGTGCCGGTTACCGCGCGCCGTGAACTCGGTGACGAAGGTCTCGTCGGTCTTCCGGTCGTCCAGGCCCGTCACGCGCCGGCTGCCGCTTTCGAGCTGCACCAGCATCTCCGGCAGCTTGCGGTAGCTGGCCGATCCGGACACCAGCGAAACATACGGCGCGCGCTCAAAGATGCGCTCGCCTTCCTGCTGCGCCACGCACCCCAGCACGCCGAACTTCTTGCCTTGCTTCAGCAGCTTCTTCGTGTCGTTCAGCCGGTTGAATACCTTTTGCTCCGCCTTATCCCGGATCGAGCATGTGTTGTACAAAATAAGGTCCGCCGCTTCTTCCGTCTGGACCTGGGCGTAGCCCTGGCTTTCGAGCGTCCCGACGACCTTTTCCGAGTCGTGGACGTTCATCTGGCAGCCGAAAGTTTCGAGGTAGAACGTCTTTTGGGGGGCCTCGGGCATGGTCTTTTCATCATACAAGCCGGTCCTTCAAGGCGATCCTCCTGAAGATGGAAAAGACCGGGCTGCCGAGAACGCGGCTTTCCGGCGGGAAAAGCGTCAGCAAGAGCCTCGCCGCGCTTCACGGCATCGGGGAAACTGCTCTAAGCTTGAGTTCGCATGAGCAGCCCGCCCGCCTCTCGCCAATCCCTCGCATTCGACAACCGGCACAACTGCTTCGGCTGCGGCGCGCTCAACGAGACCGGCATGCGCCTGCGGTTTGAGGTCGACGAGGCCGGCACGGTTTACTCGTCCGTCGCGCTGACCGACCGCTTCCAGGGCCCGCACGGCTTCGTCCACGGAGGGGTCGTGGCCGCGCTGCTGGACGAAGCGATGAGCAAGGCCATCCACGCGGCGGCCCATGCGCGCAAGATCATGGCGCTGACCCGCTACATGGAAACCGAATACCTGCTGCCGACCCCGCTCGGCGCGGCGCTCACGCTCACCGGCCGGCAGGAGCGTATGGAGGGGCGCAAAATCTTCTGCTCCGCCACCCTGGCCGACGAGGCAGGCACGACCCTGGCCCGCGGCAAGGCCCTCTTTATCGCGATCCAGCGCGCCCCTGAGCACAAGCATTGAGCCGGCCCGGCACTCTGTCCGCGCCGAGAACGGACGGTCTCGAAGATGAAAAACAAGCCCCGCGAACACCGCCGGGGGCAGGATCTTGGTAAAGCCGCCCAGCAGAGCCTGGCAGCCGTGCGTCCACGATGGATGGATCGCTTCAAGCGGCGCAAGAGCCGCTACGGAGCCGAGCATTCCGAGACAAGCGCACTTTGCGAACAGCGGCCCAAGCCCCGCCTCTTTCGCCTCGACGAGAAACAGGATCGCGGGCACGAGAACCAGCTCGTTGTAGGGCTGAAAAGGAATCACAAGGACCCACGTGGCAGCGGCAACGGCTGTTCGGGCCGCCGAATCGGCACGCACCCGCCAAAAAGCCATGCCGCCTACAGCCAGCACACCGAGGCTCAGAAGCTGCCCGCACCTATGCCCGGCGGTCATGACGGGCAAGCTCACACCAGCGTATCCGGCGTAGGCCCGCAGTACGTGCAGCCACTGCAGAGGCCACTCCGGCAGCAAGAAGGTGGCACCCGCGAGCAGAGCTACGAGGGTTGTGGCGAAGGCGGCGAAAAACCGCCTCCGGCGTGCGCCACGCTCGAACAGCCAGCAAGCGGCCGGCGCGCCCAGGCATAAGGCCAGCTGCGGCTTACAAAGGGCGAGCGCCAGGAGCGACCCGGCGAATGCAGGCCGTTCCCGCCGCATCGCGCTGCCGCGGCCAGCAATGCCGCGAACAGCGTCGTTGCCTGCTGGATCTCGAGCCCAAGCATCACCGGATACGCCGCGAGTACGAGCAGAGCCCGCTCCATCTGAAACGCTTCGGTCCACCAGTAGGTGGAAAGCAGCGTGAGACTCGTGCCCAGAATCGTCATCAGAACCTGTGCCGAGGGGAAAGCGAGGCACGCAAAAGGCGCAAGGAGAAACGTCGCCGGCAAGGGATAGCTGAAGCGTTGCGCGTCGAGCGGGTGCTCGCCCGTGCTGCGCCGGAACCGCTCCTTGTTCTGCTCCGTCACGGAGTCTGCGTAAGGGCTGGTCCGGTTCAGAAGGAAAGCCCGCGTGCCATTCCAAAGCGGATAAAGGTCGCTGTAGGAAGGCGCGAGCAAAAACGCATTCGCCGTGGACGCGAGAAGGCAGCTCAGAACGACTAAAGTCCGCAGCCGGGTGAGATGGAGGGGCTGGTGCCGCATCGCGTTCCGCTCTTCCTGCAATCCGACCTTCCTTCCGGCGCGCCGGCCGACCGCGGGTCAACAGCTCCGCGGCAAGCCCGCAAGGTCCTTTATCGGCACTCTCGCCCACCCGCTTCACGGTACTTTTGTACCCGGGAACTACCCGGAAACACGCGGCGGAGCGTAGCCTGCGAGGACGCCTTGCAAGGACGTGTGCCGCGGCAGGCTGCACCCTCGAAATCCTTTGTTGACGCGCTCATTCCCGCTCTGCCATTCTTCCGGCAATGCACCTTTCCCGCCGCTACGCCGGCAAGGTCGAGTACGCCGCCGCGCGGCCTATGCGAGTGCGCAACACGCGCGTCTACCGGCTGCTGCACTGGCCCATCTGGATCGGCGTGTTCTTTCTCGCGCCCGGCCCGCTCACCTTCCGGCTGTTCGCGGAGGGCTTTGGGCGCGACAACCTGCTGTGGCTCGGGGTGGTGCTCGCCGCTACCGGGACTGCCGGGCTGCGCGACGTTTGCCCGGCGTCGAACCCCAGCCTTACATCCTCCGCTTCGACGAGGAGAAGCCGAACCCGCCCTACCGGCGCGTGTGCTACACCCTTCGCCTGGAACGCGGCGCTCGCGTTCGCCTCACTCAACCTCCTCGGGCTGCTCACCGCTGCCGTCACCGGGCGCTGGCGCATGCGGCCGCTCTACCGCGGCTACCCGCCCCTGTGCGCGGCGGTCCTCATGCTTGGCGCGTCCGGCCGCCTGCCGCGCGTTGGCGCGTCCACAAAGGGAGAGGGCAAGGAGCGCCGCTGGTTCTACGGCACGGTCTGGTCCGTCACGGCCGCGCAAACCGTATTGCTCCTTCTCTGGAAGACCCGGCGGCAGACTCGCGAGACAGACCTGCTCAAGCTCGGGGCGTTCGCGGGCACGCTCGGGCTGATGGGCCTGTCGGCCCGCAGCGGCGCCCTGCCCCGCACCCGCCTCATCCTGCCCGGCGAGCAGGTCATGGCCGACTGAGCTCTGCACCAGGCGTCATCCGGACGCCGCGACCAGCTTCAACTTCGCCGCTGTGTTCGAAGACGCTGCCGGTGCGGGTCTCCCGAGAAGCTCGATGCCCAGAAGAGCTAACAGCAATCCCGGCACCACAGCAGCGAATGCCAATCTGAGCGACGGTTGTGTCGCGACAGTCGCTCCCCAGCCTGCGGCATTGGTCCCCACGAGAAGCAAAAGTCCCAGTGCCGCCCATGCGGTCGCAGCCTCACGCTGCCGGGCGAAATAGAGTATCGGCAGCAAGGCCATGACGTAGTGGTGCCACCAGCTGATCGGGGAGACGAGCAGCATAAGTAAAATAGCGGCCATGAGGTCGCTCATGAGGTCCCGCTCTCTTCGCAACCTGTACATTCGCGCCAGTACAAAGCCGCACACAACTAAAATCACTCCACGCGAAAGCGCGGACGCATGCAGGGGCAGGTGCTCCGGCGCGGTGGCCCATGTGTACACCTGACCGGCCATCACTTCCTGTATCCAAGCGCTTAGAGAGGCATTGGCAACGGTCGGACTGCCGGAGCCGAGGTGCGGCAGGACTCGGGTCGCAAACTCCCACTGCGCCTCCCATCCCGAGCGCAGCATGGAAAGTCCGAACATGATGGCGGTCCACCCAAAGCACATACCCAGCCAACGCCATTTCCGGTGCACGACGAAGACAGGCACGAGCAGAAACGGGGTCAGCTTGATAAGCGCCGCAAGGGCGAAGCACAGGCTCGAACCTATAAGTCGATTCCTGGTGAAAAGGAGTAGACAGCCGGCCAGCAAGCAAAAGATCAGAGCATCGACCTGCCCACAAAACATCTGATCGAGCAGAGGAAAGAAACTGAGTAGCCCTACCCCGGCGGGAAGAAGCATCGGCTTGCTTACCCCGATTCCAGAGACGCGCAATGCCATGACCGCGCCGAACAAGTAGAAACCAAGCGAAAGCGTCAGCCACAGAGTATGCGCCGCGGCGAAAGAAAACCATGCAAGCGGCAGAAAAAGGAGGGCAACGACCGGCGGATAGAGGAACGGCATGGCGAAGGGCAGCCCGTACTGCCGCGCCGTGGCCTGCCAGGACGAACCGGCAACAGCTTCAGTCGCCAGGTTCATGCGCCCATCCGCATAAAGAGGCAAAACGTACAAATCGTGCCGCGTTCCAGAAGCGGCCATTTTTGCCGCCAGGTAATAGGCGGTAAAGTCGATACCCCTGTGACCGCCGCCGCCCGCCTTGAGGGTACCGCTTCCCAGGGCCATGTAGTAGAGCTGCGCCGCCAGGAAACATACCAGCACGGCGATCCGTACATTTCGTCTTCCCGAGCGCTCGCGCCGCTCCCTCCCATCCGGTTGCAGAGCCGCGAGGAGAACCAGCGTCAGCATGACGGCAAGTCCCACACCTCTTGTCCCGGCGGGACAGCGCGCGAGTGCATTCCATGCCGCGATCGCACCGAGGCCACTCCAGGCTCCGGTAAACACGATTCGTGCCGTCACATTCGTGCGCGAGACCCGCCTCACCATGCGCTCAGCTTACGGAAGCTTTTGCCGGAAGACGAGAGTACTTCTGTAACGGAACGACCGGCGCGTTGCTCTCAGCTAGCCTCCGGACGATCGCTCAAGCTCCCTTACCGCGCCGCCCAGGCCTCGCCCTCGCACACGAACAGCGTGTTTCCCTTGCCGCCCGCTTGGTTTAGATACAGCGACCCAGCGGCGCAGCGCCCGCTCGGGCGGCCGGCGCCGGCGCTGACC
>CAXTTW010000094.1:7694-7950 GCA_964247255.1 uncultured Acidobacteriaceae bacterium | reverse complement strand
ACGACGAAGAAACTGGCCGTGACGAGGGAGCGGAGGGGAAAACCGGACTGGATGGTCAGAATCGACAGCGACAGCCCGGCGGAGGCGGCCTGGGCGAAGGCAAGCGCGACCGCCGCGCGCGAAGCGACGCGCTGGACAGAGGCCATCTGCGCGGGCACGGCGCGGCTAGGCAGCGCGACGGTGAGAAGAAACAGGAGCCCGCCGAGCGCGAATGCCTCAAGCGAAAGCCCCGCGGCTCGCAGCAAAACGCTGAGGA
>CAXTTW010000094.1:0-7684 GCA_964247255.1 uncultured Acidobacteriaceae bacterium | reverse complement strand
GTCTTTCCTTCTGAAAATGCGAGGTTACTTGTTCTTCTGGCTGGGTTCGCCGACCGAGAACGGAATCTGCCCGCGGGTGATGTGCCCATCGGCGGCCAGGGCCTGCCACTGAAGGGTGTAGGAGCCCGGCTCCAGGTGCTCGGCCCGGGATTGGATGGTATCCGGCGCGGGCTGGTCGTCAAGCGCGAGCTGGACCGGGTTGCCGCCCACGCGCACCAGCGACACGGTGCAGTGCGGCCCGTCTACCCGCGAATTGAACCTGAGCTTGACCGGCAGCGTTTCCCCGTGAACGGACTGGTGTGGCTGCGGGTTGGAGGCGACCAGCACCGCGTGAGCCAGGGCGAGCTGCGGGACCGCGAGGGCAGCGGCGAAAGCAAGCATGGGGCGCAATCCGGACAAGGTACGCATCATGGCTAAACAGATGACAGGAAACGCCGATAGTTGCGGGACGGCACGTGCAAAAGCGACCGCGGGGTTAAACCAGGCGACTCGAAGCCATGCGGGGACTTTGCCCGCTGATCTCGCCGGCCCGCGCCTCGGCATAGGCGGCGGCCCCCATCAGTGCCGCGCGCGACTCCAGGATGATGTGGACCGGGGTTTGCACGAGCAGCTCCGAGAGCCGGCCCTTGTCGGTAAAGGCGTGCAGGAAAGCACCATCCTTCATCTTGTCGAGAATCTTGGGCGCGATGCCGCCGCCGATGAACAAACCGCCGGTCGCGAGGATCTTGAGGGCGAGATTGCCGGCCTCCGCGCCGTACACCGAGACGAACACATCGAGGGCGCGCGCGCACAGTTCGCTCGCGCCGGACTGGCCCAGCTCGCCGATGACCGCGTTGGGGTCCTCGTGCGCCATGCGGTCGCGCAGCTCGGGAGGCTCGGGCAGGCCGCGCTCATCGCGCAGAAATGCGTACACGCTCTTGAGCCCGATGCCGGAGATGACCCGCTCATAGGAGACCCGGCCCCGCAGCGAGCGCTGCAGGTAGCGCAGCAGATCGATTTCGAGGTCGTTGCGGGGCGCGAAGTCGCAGTGACCGCCCTCGGAGGCAACGGGGATATGCATCTTGCCGTTCCACATCAGCACGGCCTCGCCCAGGCCGGTGCCGGCCGAAACCAAACCCCGGTTGCCGAGCGCGCTGGGGTCGCCGGGCGAAAGCGTGTAGACCTGGTCGCGGGTGAGCTCCGGGATGCCGTAGCCGTTCGCTTCAAGGTCGTTGATCAGGAACAGGTGGTCGATGTCGAGATTGCGGGCCAGCTCGCGCGCGTCCAGGAGCCAGGGCAGGTTGGTCAGCTTCAGCCGCCCGTTGCGGACCGGGCCAGGCACGCCGAAGCAGGCCGAGGTGATCTCGTCGTGCTGATACTTGTCCAGGAAGGTGCGAATCACCGCTTCGAGGCCGGGGTAGTCGCGGGCGGGGAACTTCTCGTCGACGACATGCTGGAGTCGTCCATCGTCGAACGCATACAGCGAAAGGTGGACCTTGGTGCCTCCGACATCGCCGGCCAGAATCATCGCGCGATCTCCGTGCGGCCCACCCCGTCCGGGCCCGGCTTGGGCAGGTTGGCCGCCGCGCGCGGGTCGACGAGGAAGGTAAGCGTTCCGTTCGCGGGCTGGATCAGCTGCGCTGGGGTTTGTTCCACGTCGCGCGCGCCGAACAGCACGCGTTCCAGCGGGCCGGCCTTGGCTTCGCCGGAGACCAGAAACACCACGTCGAGCCCTTCGTTGATGACGGGGGCGGAGAGCGAAATGCGCCAGGTATTTTTCTGCGGAACGTGATTGGCGAAGGCGATGCGCCCTCGCTCGTGGACACCCTCGGTGTGCGGAAATAACGAGGCGGTGTGGCCATCGTCGCCCAGGCCGAGCCAGATCAGGTCGAAGCGGGGTGCTTCCGCGCCTTCCAGCCGGAACACGGCACGAATCGCGGACTCGTACAGCGCCGCGGCCTCTTGGGGGTCGCGCTCGCCTTCGATGCGGTGGACGTTCTCTTCCGGAATCGGCACCTTCGAGAGCAGGTGCTCGCGAGTCATGCGGTAGTTGGAGTCGGGGTCGTCCGGACCGACCGCGCGCTCGTCGACGAAGAACAGCTCGAGCTTGTCCCAGGCAATGCGCTCCTTGAAGGGCGCGTCGGCCAGCAGCGAAAACATGTCCTTCGGCGTGTTGCCGCCGGAGACGGCGACACGGGCGCGCCCGCGCTTGCCGACGGCCTGGGCGACCCGGTCGGCGAAGTGCTCGGCCGCCAAACGGGCCAGGTGGGCGTGGTCTTCGGAGATGCGATAGGTGACGTTAACGCGGTCTGCCAAGGTGGGTCTCTTTCTTAAACGCTGTGCCAGCGGTGGTTGTCCTGCGCGAGCAGGTCGTCGGCGGCTTTCGGCCCCCAGCTTCCGCTCTCGTAGTTCGGGAAGTCCTTCGGCGGGTTCGCGGCCCAGGCTTCAAGCAATGGCGTGTACAGCGCCCAGGCCACCTCGACCGCCTCGCGGTGCGAGAACAGGGTCGCGTCGCCGAGCATCGCGTCCAGAAGCAGCCGTTCGTAGCCGTTCGCGGTGTATTTGCCGAAGGCGTCGTTGTACTTGAAGTTGGCAGCCACGGGAACGATCGTGGTGTCCGGCGTGGGCAGCTTGTTGCCGAACAGGAAAGTTATGCCCTCGTCGGGCTGAATGCGTATGCGGATCAGGTTGGTGGGGGTCTCGCCGAAGATCTGCTTGGGCGCCTGCTTGAACTCGACGACGATCTCGGTGACGCGTTTGCTCAGGCGCTTGCCGGCGCGCAGGTAGAACGGGACGCCCTTCCACCGCGGCGTGTCGATTAGAAGCTTCACGGCGGCAAAGGTTTCGGTCACCGAGTTCGGGTCGACCCGGTCTTCCTCGCGATAAGGCTTGGCGTGCTCGGTTTTGCCCTTGCCGTCCGAAACCTCACCGGCCCCGTACTGGCCGCGCGCGCTGGTTTCCAAAGTCAGCGGCTGGATGGCCTTGAACAGCTTCGTCTTCTCTTCCAGAATGCCCCGCGCCTCGAACTTGGCGGGCGGCTCCATCGCGACGAACGACAGCATTTCCATCATGTGGTTCTGCAGGATGTCGCGCGACGCCCCGGCTTTCTCGTAGAACGGCCCGCGGCCTTCGATGCCGATCGACTCGGCCGCGGTGATCTGGATATTTTCGATGTAGTCGGCGCACCAGAGCGGCTCGAACAGCGCGTTGGCGAAGCGGAAGACGAGGATGTTCTGCACCGTCTCCTTGCCGAGATAGTGGTCGATGCGGAAGATCTGCTCCTCCCCAAACACCTTGGCCACCTCGTCATTGAGCGCGCGGGCCGAGTCCAGGTCATGGCCGAAGGGCTTCTCGATGATGACCCGGACGGTCGCGCCGTCCTCGCCCTTCTGCATGCCATGCCTGCCGAGCGTGTCGACAATCTGACCGAAGTATTCCGGCGCGACCGCGAGATAGAACAGCCTATTGCCTTTGGTGCCCCGCTCCCCGTCGATCTTTTTCAGCTCCTCTTTGAGCCGCCCATACCCTTCCGCGTCGTCGAAGTTGGTGGTGAAATAGGAGACCTTCTCCATGAACCCGGCGAGCTTGGGGTCGGACTCGTCCACGCCCGAGGAGACGATGGCTTTCTTCATGTCCGGGTTGAAGGTCTGGGACAGGTCGCGGCGGGCTACCCCGACCACGGCGAACTCCTGCGGCAGAAGGCCGCTTTGCTCCAGGTGGAACAGCGCCGGGAGCAGCTTCTTCTTGGTAAGGTCGCCGGACGCGCCGAAGATGACGACGACGACGGGCTCGGCATGGCGGTCGTCGGCGGTTTCCTTGGCTCGGGGCAGAGTTTCGGGGGTGACGGGCTGGTCGAGAGTGGGCATTCGTCTCTTTCTACAGGAGGTTGAGGGACTGGAGCTCGGCGCGCAGGGCTTCCGAGCCGGTGTAGACGATAGCGTGCATGCCCAGCGCGCGGGCGGCTTCGGCGTTTTTCGCGCGATCGTCGATGAAAACCGCCTCTTCGGCGGGCACTTGCAGCACTTCGAGCGCGAGCCGGTAAATGGCGGGATCGGGCTTGCGCAGCCGAACGTAGCCGGAGCAGAAAAACGTGGATAGGTACTGCTTGAGCCCGAAGCGCTCGAGACGCATGTCGTTCAGCTCGCGGGATTCATTGTTGAGCTGGCCCATCTGGACCTTTCCACGCGCGTGCAGCTGCTCAAGAACGGGCATGGCTGAATCGGTCAGCAGCATGGATTGCGCCTCGATCGCCTCGCGCATGTCCTCAAGCGAGAAATCGCGAGGCTCGAAAAAGCAGGTCTGGACCAGGTAGTCCTCGAAAGTAATCGTTCCCTTCTCCCAAGGATCGTTCGCGGTCTCGTGGCGCGCCTCGAAGGTCTCGCGAAGAGCGGGCGAGAAGCCAAATTGGTCGAAGACCGTCTTCCGTTCGTTGCGATCCCAGCCGTTGGTGAGCAGAACCCCGCCGATGTCCCACAAAACCACTCTAGGCATGCTCATTTACCAGCATAGGATGCACCCGGGTGGCTGGTTCGGTGCAAGGAACGCCTAAAAGCCCGATCCGTCTCCGAGGCTGCCGCTCGCTGTCCACGGTACGGCGTTCTGAATTTGCGCTCCTTCCTCTGAGCGAGCATGCGTCTCGCCGATCGGTCCTTTGCACGGTGGAGGGGCCTCGCACCCGGCGCGGCTGCTCGACTATGTCTAGAACGGCTACTGCTTCCTCGACACGAACCTGACCCCATGTTCTGCGGCCAGACGCTGTACCGAGGCCGGATCAGGGGGAGCCGAGTCGGTGCCGCCGGCGGGAAGCTCCATCGTGACCACGGGCTGCGAAAGACCCTCGAAATAGCCTTCAATCCCCTTGCTGGGCTGCATGATCGCGAGAAACCGCACGGGTGCCTGCAAACGGTAGGTGTGCCCATGACGGCGAGGCACAAAGACCGCGTCGCCCGCCCGCGCCGTCCGCGTCTCCGCCTCGCAAAGCACCTCCATCTCGCCTTCGAGCACGTAGAAGATGACATCGCGCTCCTCGTGCAAGTGCATGGGGAGCTCACTGCCGGGCTCGATGCTGGCCTCGAAGAGGCTAAGACCATCCTGAGTGGCTGCCGCCGTGACAAGGAAGCTCACGAGACCGCCCGGATACGCCCGGGTATTTTCCACTCGGGCGCGATCGACAAAGAGACTCGGTGTGCCTGGGGTGCTCAAATTTTCTCCTGTTTGCGAAGCTCTCGGCGGCGGACGCGGGAAATGCGCCTCGCTTGTGCCGGAGTGTGGAAGACAGTAAAAGATCGGCAAGAGACGGCCGATTCACGGTCCCTGCACCTTGAAGAGGCGCGGAGCAAGAAATCGCGCCTCTTCTCAACCGACCCTTTACTTGTCGTTTAACCCGCCCAGCGCGGGCAGCTCCTTGCCGGCTTTCGCGATCAACTCCTTGGCGCGGCTGACGATGTTGTCCACCCCGAAGCCGAGCTTTTCGAGCGCGAGCGTCCCCGGTGCGGATGCGCCGAACCGGTCCAGGCCAAGCACGTCGCCATGGCGGCCCACCCACTTCCACCAGCCCAAGGTCGCGCCTGCTTCCACGGCCAGCTTGGGCGTGCCCTCGGGCAGCACTTCCAGCTTGTAGCTCGCGGGCTGGCGCTCAAACAGCTGCCAGGACGGGAACGACACAATGCGCGCCGTGATGCCCTCCTCCTTGAGCTTGGCAGCGGCCTTGACGATCTGCCAAACCTCCGCACCGGTCGAGAGCATCAGGATGTCCGGCTTATCCCCGCCCTTGTCGATCACATACGCGCCGCGGCTCACGCCCTCGTAGATGTCGAGCTTCGAGGGATCGAGCAGGGGCAGGTCCTGGCGGGACAGCGCCATGAAGCTGGTCTCCTTGTGCTCGAGCGCCAAGCGCCAAGCCGCGGCGGTTTCGTTCGCGTCCGCGGGGCGGAAGTCGATCAGGTGCGGCACCGCGCGCAGCATCATAAGCTGGTCGATGGGCTGGTGGGTGGGGCCGTCCTCGCCCAGGCCGATCGAGTCGTGGGTGTACACGAAGATGGAGTGGATGTGCATGAGCGCCGCGAGCCGGATGGCGGGCTTAGCATAGTCGGAAAAGGTGAAGAAGGTGGACCCGTACGGGATCAGCCCGCCATGCGCGGCCATTCCGTTCACCGCGGCGTGCATGGCGAACTCGCGGACGCCGAAAAACACATTGCGGCCGGTGGGGTCGACGTGGAAATTGCCGGACTTCTTGAGCAGGGTCTTGGTCGACTCGGTCAGGTCGGCCGCGCCGCCGAAGACCTCCGGCACCGCCTCGGCGAAGGCGTTCATGATCGCGCCGCCCGCGTTGCGGGTCGCCATGGGCTTGCCGTCCGCCGGGTAGGAGGGCAGCGACGCCTCCCAGCCTTCCTTGAGCTTGCCGGCCTGGGTGCGCTCGTACTCGGCCGCGAGCTCAGCGTTCTCGGCCTTGTACTTGGCGAACAAATCGTTCCACTCCTGCTCATAACGCGCGCCGGTCTGGACGATCTCACCCCATTTCGCGGCGGCCTCTTCGGGCACGTAGAAGGTCTTGTCCTCGGGCCAGTTCAGGGTGCGCTTGGTCTCCTTAACGTTCTTTTCGCCGAGCGGCGCGCCGTGGGCCTTGCTGGTGCCGGCCGCCGGGGAGCCGTAGCCGATGATCGTCCGCACCGCGATCAGCGAGGGTTTGCCGGTCTCGGCCTTGGCCGCCTCGATCGCTTTCGAGATCGCGTCGAGGTCGTTGCCGTCGGCCACGGTCTGCACGTGCCAGTGGTAGGCCTTGAAGCGGTCCTGCACGTTCTCGGTAAAGCTCAGGTCCGTAGGCCCGTCGAGCGAGATCAGGTTGTCGTCGTACAGGAAGATCAGCTTGCCCAGCCCCAGGGTGCCGGCGAGCGAGGCCGCCTCGTGCGAGATGCCCTCCATCAGGTCGCCGTCGCCGCAGATGCCGTAGGTGTAGTGGTCGACGATCTCGTAGCCCGGCTTGTTGTAGACCGCTGCGAGGTGCTTCTCGGCCATGGCCATGCCGACCGCCATCGCGAAGCCCTGGCCGAGGGGGCCCGTGGTGACCTCGACGCCGTCCGTCTCGCCGAACTCGGGGTGGCCGGGGGTGCGGGAGTGCCACTGGCGGAACTGCTTCAGATCCTCGATCGACAGGTCGTAACCGGCCAGGTGCAGCATGCCATAGAGCAGCGCGGAGGCGTGGCCGTTCGACAGCACGAAGCGGTCGCGGTTGGACCATTTGCTGTGCTTTGGATTGTGCCGCATGTACTTGTGGAACAGGAGGTACGCGATGGGCGCGCAGCCGAGCGGGGCGCCCGGGTGGCCGGAGTTCGCGGCTTCGACCGCGTCGACGGCGAGAAAGCGGAGGGCGTTGATGGAGAGCAGGTCGATATCGGTCTGGACGGGGGCGATGGCGGTGGCGCTCATGGTGTAGGGGCTTTCTCCGAATTCGGGGGTGTCGTGAACATTCTATGCCCCGGTTTGGGCCGCTGCCGAGGGCGCGGGCACGATTTTCACGCGGAAGTCGCGGCCCTGCCAGCTGCGCTCGCGCGGCCAGTACAGGGTGAAGACGACCTCGCCGTCCGCCGCCGGGGGCAGATCGGCCACCGAGCCGGCCGTGCCCAGCTCCCGCGAAGCCAGCGAGCGCTTGGATTCCCAGTTGTCGGTCGAGTACAGGCCCTCGAACGGGTCGGGCGGGTAAATGCGC
>CAXTTW010000093.1:0-7980 GCA_964247255.1 uncultured Acidobacteriaceae bacterium | reverse complement strand
GACCTGCTCAGCGTGGTTTCGCTCGGCGCGACGCTCTCGCTCGACCAGGACTTTACCGCGGATAAGGAACTGCTGCTGCGCGCGGTGGGCGGCTACTCGGGCGGGGTGAACGCCGG
Organism: uncultured Acidobacteriaceae bacterium; assembly: GCA_964247255.1. Classification (GTDB taxonomy): domain Bacteria; phylum Acidobacteriota; class Terriglobia; order Terriglobales; family Acidobacteriaceae; genus EB88. The sequence continues at coordinate 7,864 of CAXTTW010000093.1, read as the reverse complement.
CTACGGCGGCGCGACCACCGCCACCACCAACCAGGTCGAGGACTCGACCGCCTACACCGCCGACGACACGGACTACAACGACCTGAACACCGACCGTGAGCTCCTGGCCATCCAGTCTATCGCGAACCCGCTGGGGCCGATAAACATCAAACAGACGCTTCTGTACTTCTCGGGCGGGCTCCAGCGCGACGGCATCGAGAACCAGGCCAGCCTGCGCGCGACGGTCAACGCGGCGGTGCGCAACAACCTTTCCATCTACAGCGTGGATGCGCGCGGTCTGCAGGCGATTTCCCCACTGGGTGACGCGACCACGGGCTCGCTGCGCGGCAACGTCGCCTACACGGGCGGGGCAGCGCAAAACAACCTGGACGCCAACTTTAACTCCCAGGAGACGCTCGCGACCTTGTCGGCGGACACGGGCGGCAAGGCGTTCTTCGACAACAACGATCTCGCCCCGGCGTTCCAGCAGGTCGAGAACGACACGGCCAGCTACTACGTCCTGGGCTTCCGCTCGACGGACGCGGCCCGCGACGGGCGGTTCCGCAAACTGGAGGTGCGGGTCAACCGGCCCGACCTGAAGCTCAGCTACCGGCCGGGCTACTACGCGCCCGCGGACTTCAGGCACGCCAATGGCGAGCAGCGGGAGCGCGACCTCGAAACCGCGCTGAACACCGACCTGCCCGCGACCGACCTGCCCGTGTACCTGCAGCCGTTTTTCTTTCGCGACGCGCCGGGCCGCTATGCCGTGCCGATCGCCCTGCTCGTGCCAGGCTCGCAGATCCCCTTCAAGCAGGGCGGCGACCGGGACAAGGCGACCCTCGACGTGATCGGCTACGTAAAGGACGCGGGGGGCCGCACCCTGGAACAGGCGCGCGACACGGTCAAGCTCGCCATCGGGCAGGACCAACAAGCGGCGCGCAAGAATATCCAGTACGCGACCGCTTTCACCCTGCCTTCCGGCAGATACCATGTCAAATTTGTCGTCCGGGAGAACGAGGGCGGCAAGCTGGGCTCGTTCGAGACGGACCTGACCGTACCGGACCTGGGGAAGGCGCCGCTGAAGATGAGCTCGGTGGTGCTGGCCTCGCAGCGGCTCGTGCCGGGCAAGAGCAAGGCCGACAACCCGCTGGTGTACGCGGGGCAGCAGTACGTGCCCAACCTGCCGCACGTGTTCACGCGCGATCAGCAGCTCTTTTTCTTCTATGAGGTGTACGACCCCGCGCGCTACCCTGCCGCCGCAGCCGGCGAGACCGCGCCTGCGGCGAAGCTCACGGGCAAGCAGCGCGTTTCCACGTCGATCGAGCTGTTGCGCGGCGGGGTCAAAGTGTTCGAGTCGCCGGTTGTGGACGCGGATGCGGTGAACCTGCCGGGCAAGAACGCGGTGGCCTTCGCGTTCGCGGTGCCGCTCGGGTCGCTCACGGACGGAACGTACACCTGCCAGGTAAACGTGATCGACGACGCGGGCGGGACGTTTTCCTTTCCGAGGACGGCGCTGCTGGTGCGGGGCGGGGCGGCGGTTCCCGCTCCGGCAGGGTCGCGTTGATTAGTAGGATTGCGTGTCGGCCGGCAGGGCCAGCGGCTGCTCCGGCATCACAATCCAGAACACGATATACGCGACCACGCCCGCGCCGCTCGAGAAAAGGGCGAGCAGCACCGTCGCCACGCGCACCCAGGGCAGCTCCAGGCGGTAATGGTCCGCGATGCCCGCGCACACCCCGGCGACGATGCGCCTGTCGCGCGGCCGCTCCAGGCGCCGAAACGTCCGGACCATGACGCCACCCCCGGCGGCGGGAGCGCCGCACACCGAGCAAAACCGCGCCTCGTTTCCGAGAGAACTGCCGCAGCGCGCACAAAACATGGGAAATCTCCTTTGCGCAGGGAGATACGCAGGGCGGTGCCGAGCGGTTCCCTGAGGCGGTGTTCTCGAGGATGTGTTGGGCGAAGCTGCCGTGAACGTGACCTCCCAGCGAGAGGCCACATGGATGTATTCTCCGCGCCCCAAGGCATCAGGAGACTACCTCTACGCCCCCTGGAAGGGTTTACGCATCAGCTTGCGGGCTTCCTGCCCCTGCACGGTGTCCGGCCCGGCAACGTCGAGCGCGGCTTGGTAGCTTTCGGTGGCGCGCGCGCGGTCGTGCATCAGGTCGTAAGCCTTGCCGGCCGAAACCAGGCAGCGCTGCTTGAGCTCGGGGCTGGTCTCCGCGATGCCCGCGGCTTGCTGGTAGGCGGCCACGGCTTCGCCGTACATCTTCTGGCCGCGGTAGGTATCACCCAGGCCGAAATACCCCAGCTCCAGGTGCGCGTTGTGGAACCAGCCGGGGCGGCGCGCGTCGGCCAGCACCGTTTGGTACTGAGCGATGGCTCCAGGCCCCGCGCCCGCGTCCTTCTTCAGGTTCGCCAGCTCGAGCTGGAACAGGTAGTCGCGCGGGTACTCCTTCGCCAGCCCCTCGGCGAGCGCCTGCGCCTCCGCGTAGCGGCCTTCACGCCTAAGGAACAGCATCATGCAGGTACGGGCGTCGATGGAGGTCCGCACCCCGCGCGACGCCGCCAGCTGCAGCATCGCCATGCCTTTTTCCTTGCTGCCGGTGATGCCCGCGATGCCGATCAGGAAGCGAAACGACCGCGGCAGCGCGCCCACCACGTACTGGTAGGTGCCCACTACCAGGTTGGCGTCCACGTAGTTGGGGTCCTGCTTCAGCACCGCTTCCTGGTCGGCCTTGGCGCTCAGGGCAAGCTTCAGCGCGGTCGGGAAGGCCCGCTCCACCAAGGCCGTGTAGCTGGCCAGCAGCGAGCGCGACCAGCCCCGTGCGTAGAGCGCGTCGATATCCCGAGGGTTCTGCTTGAGCAGCGCGTCGGCCTGCTCCTGCGCCTTGCTCTGGAGCGCCCGAATGCGGTCGCGGGCCGCCGGGTCCTCGTTGACGGTGTGCTTGCCGGAAAGGAAGCCGTCGTTCGCGTAAAAGGTCGTGTCCAGCGCGTCGAGACGGGTCAGCTCGCGGAACACGGCCGCGTCCAGCAGGAAGTCGGTGGCGAGCGGGTCGTTCGGCCGCTCAGCGGCGATTCGTCGAAAAATCTTCTCGGCCGTGTCGTAATCGAGCTTGTAGAAAGCGGCGAACGCCTCCTTGACCTCAGCGGTCTTGTTCAGGGCGGCCGTGTCCGCTGGGGGCGGGCCGTCGGCATGGGCAAGGGCGGCCAGCAACACGACCCCGCCGGCGAGTTGGTTCCAACGAAACTTCAAGGAGCGCGAGACCTCTTCCCTATTCTGACGGGTTTCGCGCCGCGAGGTTCCCTGCCGGGGCGGAAAAGTTGAAGAGGTGGTGCATGGGCCCTCTGCCCCGGCCCAGCGGGTACGCCGCGTCGAGCGCCTGCCGCACATAGCGGCCGGCCGCAGCGACCGCTTCCGGCAGGGCGCAGCCGAGCACCAGGTTCGCCAGCAAGGCGGACGAAAACGCGCATCCCGTCCCGTGGGTCGAGCCGGTTTGCACGCGGGGGCCGCTGAACCAGACAGGGCCGCCGGCGGTCCAGAGCAGGTCGCGCACCGTCGATGGGTCCAGCCCGTGCCCACCCGTGACCACGACTGCGGGCGTAGATTTGCAGAGGATCTTCGCGGCCTCCTCGGGGTCGGCGCGGCCGGTCAGCAGCTCGGCTTCGGGGCCGTTCGGCGTCACCACGGAGACCAGCGGCAGCAGCATCTGCTTGAACGCCGGGAGCGCCTCGGGCGGCAGCAGAGGGTAGCCGGAGGAGGAGCGCAGGACCGGGTCCAACACGACCGGCACGTCGAGCTTCACGCGCCCCAGCCAGCCTGCAACGGCGGCGAGTGCTTCCGTGCTGCCCAGCATGCCGATCTTGACCCCAGCCAAGGGCAGGTCCGCATGGAGGCAGTCGAGGGTGTCCGCGATCAGCGCGGCACTGACCGGCTCACTGCGGAGCACGCCTTGCGTCGACTGAACCGTGAACGCCATGGGGCAGGCCGTACCATACACGCCGTGCGCGGCGAAGGTTTTCAGGTCGGCGGTGAAGCCGGCCCCTGAGGACGGATCGAAACCCGCGATGGTCAGGACCACCGGCGGAGCGGGATTTATTTTCATCGGTCGTTCATCCTCCGCCGGAACGTGTAATCGTTACATTGTCTTGGCCTGAGCCGCGATTCCGGCTGCTCTGACGTGACCTTCTCTGGTTGCGCGGTCGTGTAAACATCGCCCGGCGAGCAGGTAGAAGAGGGCTGCACGGCGGCAGGTAAGTACAATCCCTGCTTTGACTTACGATTTTCTGTCTGCTCCAATCATGAGTGGATGAAGACAGCTAAGCAAGTCATGAGGGTTCGACGAGCCGTCTCGCTGGCCGTGGCCGCCGGTTTGTTGTTCGGCTCCGCGAACACGGCTAAGCCCGCAAGCGCCCTAAACCCGCAGGTTCCAGCGGAAGCCGGAGCCAAAAAGCCCTGGTTCCAGACCGGGCGCGCGTCCTGGTACGGACGCTATTTCCAGGGCCGGTCCACAGCGAGCGGCGAAGCTTATACTATGTCGGGCCTGACCTGCGCGCACCGCAGCCTGCCCCTAGGCACGCTGGTACGCGTCACGAACTTGTCCAATCACAAGTCTGTTGTGGTGCGGGTCAACGATCGCGGGCCCTACTTCGCGAACCGCGTGGTCGACCTTTCCTACGCGGCGGCGCGGTTTTTGGGCTTCAGCCAGACCGGCACGCAGCAGGTGCGCCTCGATGTGCTCCGAGGCGCGACGGAAGTGGCGGCTGTGCAGAACCCGTTGTCAGCCCTGGGCCGCTAGAAACGCCGTGCGCGACCGCCTGATCCTCGCGCTGGACTTCCCTTCCGCAGAGGCCTGCTTCGCATTTCTCGATCGTTTCGAAGCGCTTCCCGCCGAGGCTCGGCCGCTGTGGGTCAAAGTCGGGTTGGAGCTGTTTCTCTCGGAAGGGCCGCCGGTTGTTCGGCATCTGCGCGAGCGCGGGCTGCACGTCTTTCTCGACCTCAAACTGCACGACATTCCGAACACCGTGGCCGGGGCGATCCGCGCGACGCTGCCGCTCGAGCCCGCGCTGCTGACCGTCCACGCCGGGGGTGGCGCGGCGATGCTGCGGGCGGCGGCCGAAGCTGTCGTCGGTTCCGATACCAGACTGCTCGCCGTCACTGTGCTCACGAGCCTGGACGGTCCGGCGCTCGAAAGCATCGGCATTGCTGACGGGCCCATGGCGCAGGTCGAGCGCCTTGCCAGGCTGTCGGCCGGGAATGGGATCGATGGGCTGGTCTGCTCCCCACGCGAGGCTGCCAGGCTCCGGGCGATTTTGCCGGACGCTCACCTGGTCACACCCGGCGTACGTCCCGGTGGGGCCGTCGCCGGTGATCAGCAGCGCACCGCAACCCCCGCGGAGGCACTGGTTGCCGGGGCGAGTCAACTCGTCATTGGCCGCCCTGTTACGGCTTCCGCCGACCCGGTCGCAGCCTACCTGGCCATCCTGGCTGAAATGAAAAAGCCCGGCATTTGAAGCCGGGCGAGGGTGGGTTGAAGACTGTCCGCACAAGTACGAAGGCGAGAAATTACCCTGAAGAGTAAAGCTGATAAGAACCTGCTTTTTCCGCGCCTCTGAGGGAAAGCAGGTCCTCCGCTTCGCTCAGGAAGACACCTCAGCGTCTGCTTAGTGGGCTTTCACCCTCCACCCTCTCTCCTACACCCTGCCCTTACAGCTTCTCGTGAAAATCACAGCCCGAGCACGAGATGTACACCCCGCCCGGCGTGCCGCGCTCGCGATCCTTCACACGTTTGACAATGCGGGTGGGCTTAGCGCACTTGGGGCAGTTGGTGCTCTTCGATGTATCCATGACCTTCGAACGGTCGGCTGTCTTCGCGATCTTTGCCATTGCCGGTAAATCCTCTCGGAGTGGTTGCGCGCCGCAACGCTCGACCCCTCAAAAGGGGGAGCCCTCGCGCGCTCTCACGAGTCTACAACAGCCCTTACTGGGGAGTCTCTCCCGACGAAGGTGGGAACTGCACCTTGCCCGTGCGCGGTTTGTTGGGGTCGTTGTCGCCGGGCAGGGTTTCGCCGGGCTTGCGCAGACTGGGCGGCGCTTGCGTCGGCGCGTTCTGCGCCACCCGGTCAGCTTCGGTTTGGTCGCCCAGGTTCACGATTCGCTCGTTGGACCGGCTGCCCTGCGCCTGCCAGTAGTTGCCCACCTCGTTCGCTGTGCGGACTACCGGGCTTTCGCCCACGCGGGCGATCTCGACGCGGGTGACCCGGTCGCGCTGCAGACGGACAAACTCAGATTTCTCGGGCGGCGTGCCGTAAACCCACTCTTCAAACGGCCGGTCCTGCTCGCTCTCGCGAATCTTCTGCCGCGGCGCGCCGAGTGCGTGGTACACCATGTCCGCGTCCATGCCGACCAGCACGTGCCGGTCCAGGATCGCCTGCTTCAGAAAAGGCGGCAGCGTCTCCACATACGCCTGGAGCGGCGACTTCTCCTTGAAGCCGATCACCGGCTCGATCAGGTCCTTGACCTGCTCGCCGGTCACGTTCGGCACACCTCCGGGAAAAACCAGGGTAAGCCGCGAGCCGAGCGCCTGCTCCCCATTGTCGCGCGCCAATGGCGCTTGCACGGTGCCGGTGCCAACGGACAGGTGGCGCAGGTATTTGTGCGGCAGGTCGGGGCCCCCATTAGTCTCAAGAATGAGGCGGTCCTTATTGAAGGTGATTTTGGTGATGGTGACGCGCTCGCCGGGCCGGGCGGAGATGCCCTTGTCGCGTAGCTCGGTCACATAGTCTGAGCCGGCGGGGCTCAACGGACCGTTCGCCACCAGCGTCAGCCCCTTCGACGCGAGCGGCAAGGGGCGCATCGCATAGCCCGACTCGGACTGGAGCGTCCGGGTCAGGTTCAGAGCGGTCACCGGGCCCGCGTGCATCTTCGGGAGCTCGACGTGGGTGGGCTGAAATTGGAGGAAACGGCCCTCGATGGTTTCGGTGCTGACGGTCATGACCTGCCCGAACAGGGGGGCGCAGAGGGTGGCGGCGAGGACGGCGGGCGTAAAGCGAAGCAGTGCCGGAGGCATGGGCACCCTCCTGTTCGGAGACTGGAGACTTCTAGAAGCATGCAACGATCCAGGGACAGGTTGCAAGATAGATACGCATGTCCGCCTCCACACGGCGGTAATGTTGCGGGAAAAAGCTCAGTCGTGCTTGCGGGAAGGGTCCTGCGCGGGGAGGATCTGCACGAGTGGCGCGGGAGCGGGAGCGCCCGTGGCGGCCTCGTGCTGCCGGCGCGAAGCCGCGTCCAGGTCGACCGGGAGGCCCGCGCCGACGATCTCCGGGAACGCCCAGCGGTGGCGCAGCTCGCGGGTGGCCCGGGCGGTCGCGAACAGTAAGCCGAGGAGCACGAAGACCGTGAACACCGCGCCCTCCGGCCCGTCGCCGCTGCCGGAAAGCCAGGCCGGGGCGGTCGAGTAGGTCGAAAACAACGGTGAAAACCCGCCCGTACCGCTCACCGGAAGCCCGAACAGCAGGCCCATGCTCGCGTTCCAGGCGAAGTGGAGGCCCCAGGGCAGCCATAGCGCGCGCGTCCGCAGGTAGCTCATCGACAGCACGAAGCCGAGCAGCAGCGAGCAGGTGAAGGTGGTGAAGCTGAGCGCGCCGGCGGTGCGCGCCGCGGCAAAGACCAGCGCGGAAACAAGCGTCGCGGTGAAAGCGCCCGTCGCCTCCGCGAGCCGCTGGAAGGGGTAGCCGCGAAAAATGAGCTCCTGCGTGAAGCTGGAAGCAAGCAGGGCGAAGACCGCAAACAGCACCTGGCCGACCAAGGCTCGGCCAGGCTGGGCGACACTGACCAGCAACCCCCCGAGAAGCGCGCCCGGCAGCACCGCCGCGACCACCC
>CAXTTW010000092.1:0-7992 GCA_964247255.1 uncultured Acidobacteriaceae bacterium | reverse complement strand
GCGGGCGCGCTGCGCTCCGAGCGGGCGCGCTGCGCTCCGAGCGGGCGCGCTGCGGCGTGCGAAGGTTCGTCATCGCGCGAGTCAGCAAAGCTGGAAACACATAAAGTGTTTTCCCGCAACGCTACTTTCGTACCCTTACCTCGGTAAGTCTTTTTTCGACATCGTGCCGCGGCAGGTCCGCTGTCAGGTACACAAGGGGAAGTCCAATGGCTTCCCTTCGGCAAACTCCCTCCCTCGCGCGCGTGCTTTCGGTTATGGCATGCGTCGTTTGCTTCGCTTCCGCCCAGGCGCACCCGCTCAGGGGCGCGGTGCCGCGCGGGCTGTTTCGCGCCGCTCTGCCGCAGCGCCCGGCTCAGGCGGGGCATGATCTCGGCCTGACCTCGGCGGCCGTCGAAACGGGCAAGGTGCGTCTGCTGTTCGGGCGCACGCCGGAGCAGGAGGCCGCGTTGGCCAGCTTGCTCGCGAGCCAGAAAGATCCGCGTTCACCGGAGTTCCGGCACTGGCTCACGCCCGAGCAGTTCGGCGCGCGGTTCGGGGCGACGGACGAACAGCTCCGCGCGGCCGGTACCTGGCTTACCGGGCAGGGCTTCAGGGTCGAGCCCGCGCCCGCCGGAAGGGGCTTTCTCGCGTTTTCGGGCACGGTTGGGCAGCTGAACCGGGCTTTCGGCGCGAGCGTTCATACCTACGCCACAGGCGAGGCCGAGCGCCACGCTGCGACACAGATGCCGCGCGTTCCCGCCGCGCTCAAGGGCTTCGTGCGGGCAGTGTCTCCCCTCAGCGATCCTCCGGTCACGAGCCGAAGCGTGGTCCGCATGGGGGCAGCAGGGCGGCTTACCGCGCTTTCCGGCGGGGCCAAGCCCTTTCTTGCCGACCCCGGCAACGGCCAGTTCTACTTCACCCCCGCGGAAGCGGCCACGGTTTACAACGCGCCCAACAGCTTCAACCGCAATGCTCCGCCGGGCGTGCAGCGCTTTGGCGCGGGCGTCACCATCGGCATCGCCGGCTACTCGGACCTGCCGGTGCAGGACTATCTCAACTACCGGCGCGTCTTCCTCGGGGAGGCCTCCCCCGCCTCGCCGGACCAAGTCATCGACGGCATTGACCCCGGCGTTCTGACCCAGCACGACGGGCAGATCACGCTGGTCGCGGCCGAGCTCGCCGCAGCGCTCGCGCCCAAGGCGGCGATCAAGATTTATTCAAGCCAGAGCGATCTGATGGAGGACGGCCTCGTCAACGCAATCACCCGCGCGGTCGAGGACAATCAGGTTTCGATCCTGAGCCTGAGCTACAGCACCTGCGAGTACTACCTGGGCGCGGGCGGCAACTACCAAGTCAATGAGTTGTGGAAAGAGGCCGCGGCGCAGGGCATCTCCGTCGTGGTCGGGACCGGGGATTCGGGCTCCGGCGCGTGCGATGAAGGGGCGAGCGCGACCAATGGCCTTGCGGTCAACGGATTTGCTTCGACGCCCTTCAATCTCGCGGTCGGCGGAACCGATCTCGACTATTCCGGCGCGGACTTCGCTCAGTTCCTGAGCCCCGGCGCGAGCGGAACCTCGCCTGTCACGGCCGCGCTCGCGGGCTACGTGCCGGAAAGCCCCTGGAACGATTCGATCAGCAACAATCCCGCCGGCCCTTTGGCGTCCAACACCGCCGCGCACTATGATTACGGTTCCGGTCCGTCCACGCTCGTGGCCGGGGGCGGGGGCGGGCTCAGCAGCGAGGCAGTCTGCCCCGACCCGGCCTACCCCGGCTACGGCACATGCTCGGTGAATCTGGCGGGCTACCCGGCTCCTGCCTTTCAGAGCGGTACGGGGCAAGCTACGCGCGCCGTGCCGGATGTGGCGCTGTTCGCGGGCACGCACCGCCAGTACCAGGCGACTTGGGCCGTCTGCTCCGATAACCAGATCGCGCAAGCCGATTACACCTTCGCCAATTGCCAGCCGGGCGCTGACGGCTCGTTCTCCATCGAAGGCGCGGGCGGCACGGAGACCGCCGGACCGGCGTTCGCGGGCATTCTCGCGCTGGTTTCAGAGTCGTTGGGCGGGCAGCGGCTCGGCCTGGTCAACAACGTGCTTTACCGGATCGCGAGCGACCCGAAGCTCCACGTCTTCCATGATATCACCGTCGGCAACAATGCGGTACCGTGCGCGAGCGGGTCGCTGGATTGCGGCGCGGGCGGCTTCCTGAATGGGTACGATGCGGGCACGGGCTACGACCCGGCCACGGGCCTCGGCAGCGTCGACATTTCCGCGTTGATCGCGGCGTGGCCGAATGTGTCTTTCACGCCGACAACAACCACGCTGACCGTCAACGGCAGCACGAGCGGCCCAGTCACGATCACTCACGGAGCCGGCTTGACGCTTGGCGCGGCGATCGCACCGCCGGACGCGGCGGGTACGGTGTCGGTCACAAGCGCCACGAACAAGGCGGGCGCGAGTGTCAATGAAGTCATCTCGCTCACAGGCGGCACGGGTTCGGTCTTCACGCGCAGGCTGCCCGGCGGCACCTACTCCATTCACGGCAGGTACTCCGGCGACGTAAACCATGGACCGAGCGTCTCTCAGGACATCCAGCTCACGGTCGCAAAGGAAGACAGCGTCCTTCGGCTCTCGAACGAGATCCAAAACCTCCACGACCGCAGCACGACGCCGAACGTGACCTCCATCCCCTACGGAACCTACGGCTTCGTCTACGTGCAGCCCGTGGGGGCGGCCTCCGACGCGGACGGCCCGGCGACGGGCACGGTGAATCTGCTGAACGGCGGCGCGGCTTTCTCCACCGGCGACGCTGCCTCGGCGCAAACCCTGAACAGCGTGGGCCGGGCAGCCTACCCGATCGATCTGTTCCCGCCGGGCACGTACAAGCTCACTGCCTCCTACGGCGGCGACGCCAGCTACAACGCGAGCCCCGCCCCCGCGCCGCTCGCCCTGACCGTGTCGCAAGCCGTGACCCGGCTCAGCGCGGCGGCCTCCTCCAAATCCATTGACGCCGCGAAAACGGCCACCATCACCGTAATGCTCGACACGGACAGCACCGGTGCTTTCCCGACCGGGGGTATCTTCCTTGCCGCCAACGGAACCAAGTTCCCGGGGACGGTCCGCGAAATTCGCACTACGATCAACACCGACCAGGAGGTTGCGACCTTCCAGGTTCCCGGCTCGACCCTGGTTTCCGGCGCGAATACCTTTACCGCGACCTATCCGGGGGACACCAACTACGCTTCCTCGATGGCGACGGTGGTACTCACGGTGACGGGCGTGCCCCCAACCTTTACGATGAGCGGCCAGTCGAGCCCGATCGTCCTGAATACGGACAGCACCTCCGCCACCGGCACCGTCACGCTTCAGTCGAAAAACGGCTTTGCGGGCGACGTGAAGCTGGCTTGCAGCTTCGGGGCCGGACCGTTGAACCCGCCCGAGTGCGCCGTCACCACGCCGGTTACCCTCGCGGCCGACGGCACCGGGACCGCGACAGTCACCATCACCGCGCCCTTGTTGTTCGCCTCCCTGAACAGCGAGCCAACGAGCTTGCTTCCGAAAGCAGGCGGCGGGCTGGCGCTGGCTTCGCTCCTGCTGCTCGTTCCCAGGTCGCGGCGCAAGGTCTTCGGTTCGTTGGCGGTGTTGCTGATGCTGCTCTCGCTCGGGGTGACCGGCTGCGGCGTCCACGCCAATCGCCACACGCGTGTGACGGGCAACTTCACCGCGAACATAACCGGCACAAGCGGCGCTTTGGTGGTCACAACGCCGGTCCAGGTGCAGGTGCAGTAAAGCGTCAGGAATGCGGGGCGCGCTCGCGGGCAGGCAGCAGCAGGCATAGGGCCGCCCCGAGCGCCGTGGTTCCCGCAAGCACGAAAAGACCGGTCCCGAAGCCATGGGTTAGGTCCCGCAGGCGGCCCGTGATGGACGGGCCGAGCAGGCCGCCCAGGCTGCCGATCATCGTGATGATGGCGACGCCGCCCGCTGCGGCCTGCCCGCCCAGCACCCTGGTCGGCAGCGCCCAGAACGGCCCCATCAGGCTCCACAAACCCATGGCCGCCAGGGTAAACGCAGCCAGCCCTGCGAAAAGCGAGTGCGCCACGGCCGCCCAAACAAGGCCGACGACCGCGAGCCCCATGCAAGCGGCCAAATGCCAGCGGCGGTCGCGCGTGCGGTCGCTGGACCAGCCGACAGCCACGGTAGCCAACGCCGCTGCAAGGTACGGCACCGTCGCATATGCCGCCAGCCGGCCCGCCGCGCCGCTCTTGATAGGTTCCTCGAGGTGGGCGGCCGATGCCAGTGCCGGGTGCACAATGCCGTTCAGCACCAGCGGCATCCACAGGTTGACCGTGTATACCCCGATCTGCTCGAGCATGAAGATACTTGCCAGCAGCCACACCATCGGCAGCTTGAAGGCGTCTCGCAGGTCGTGCTTTTCCGACGCACCGCCTTCCTTGCGGTCTCGCTCCAGCTCGTTTTCAAGCCAGTGCTTCTCTTCCTCGCTCAGCCAAGCAGCGTCGCGAGGGTGGTCGCGCAGCAGGAAAAGGACCGAAATACCCCCGAGAACTGTCGGAATTCCTTCGACCAGGAACAGCCACTGCCAGCCGTGGAGGTGGGCAAAGCCGTCCAGGCGCAGCAGCGCGCTCGAGAGGGGCGCGCCGACGACCCCGGCCAGCGAAGTCGCCGTCATGAATCTGGCGACCGCCCTCGCACGCTGTTCAGAGGGGAACCAGTACGTCAGATACAGGATCATGCCCGGGAAAAAGCCGGCCTCGCTGACCCCCAGCAAAAAACGCATGGCATAAAAGCTGTGCGCGCCCGTAACCAGGCTCATGCAGGTCGCGATCACGCCCCAGCTAATCATGATCCGAGCGATCCAGAGCCGAGGGCCGACCCTGCCCAGAAGCAGATTGCTCGGCAGGTCGAACAAGCCCTGGCCGAGGAAAAAAATGCCCGCGCCGATGCCGTACACAGTATCGGAAAAGTGCAGGTCCTGTTTCATCTCGAGCGCCGCGAAGCCGACGTTGACCCGGTCGAGATACGCCAGGATGTAGAGAATGAAGATGTACGGGATGAGCCGCCAACTGATTTTTCCGTAAAGGGCGCGCGCGTCGATCGATTCGGCTTCCGCTGTTCCCTCGGGCATGCCCCACATCAGCCGGTCGCACGCCGCCGACCGCTGCCTTTCTCGATTAAGTCCAGTAAAGGATGCGGATAGAGGGCAAAAGACGCGTGAGCTGCTCTTGAAGATATCCCCGCATCTCGCTCATCGTGTCCTTGGGGTATACGTACTTGAAGCCGCCGAACTTGTTACGCTTCTCAGTGCGCTTCGCCTCTTCGAGGTCGAGCTTGGTCTTCGGATACCAGCCCAGCAGGACCTCCTTCGATCCCGGGGTGAAGCGGTGGGTGATCAGCTCCGCCGTCAGGTCGAGCGACGGCGCGCCTTCGACCGCAGCCGCGATCGCCGCGAAAAGCTCGCTGTACTCCCCTTGCCAGCCCTCAAATTCCATAATCGGCGCGATCGTTAGCCCGACCGGGTAGCCGGCCAGCGCCAAGGTGCGCAGGGCCGCCAGCCGCTGCGCGAGATTCGACGTCCCCCCCTCGTAGTCGCGGGCGACGGAGCGGGCGTTGAGCGAGAACCGGACCCGCGTGCGCCCTCGATGCGCGAGGCCCGCCAGGCCGGACACGGCGGAAAACTTCGTCGTGAACCTCAACTGCACGGGCGCGTCCCATTCGCCGAAGAAGCGGATCGACTCCGCGAGCGCGCCGGTGAGGTGCTCGATGCCGAGCGGATCGGTATAGCAGGAGGCCTCGAAGGTCGTGCCCTCGTGCGCGCGATCGACCGACCGCGAGGTGACCTTGCCGGTGCCCTCGTAGGCGCGCAAGCCTTCGAGGATCTCGGGCAAGTTGGCATAGGCGCGGGTCACCGGCGGGCCTTGGAGCGAGCCGGCCAGGTAGCAGTACTGGCAGTGCGCGGGGCAGCCCTGGGCAATGTGAAACTGCCAGTCGGCCGAGGGCGGGATGGGCTGCAGTTTACGCTGGCCCGGCGGCGAGACCACGATTGCGAAAGTGGTCTTCGCGAGAGCATAGCTCTTGCCTGGCGTGTCCCCGCCCAGGTTGGTGAGCCGGTTGCTCTTCAGCCGGGTCACCTCGGCCCCAAGCGCGGCGGCCCGGTCCAGCATCAGCCGGCCGTGCGGCAGCGCGTAGGCGTCCGGCGTGATGAGCACGCGGCGGGGACGCCAGAGTTTTTCCTCCGTGGCGGGCGTAGCCGGAGCGAGTTCTTCAACAACGGGCATATTCATCCGATGCCTCACTCGATGCGGAGCAGCAGTGCACGGCCGATTCGGTTCGAGCGGAAGCAAACCGGCCGGGTATTCTGGCAAGCATGGATGAAGCACAGCAGGTGCTGGAACGAGTGGCCGCGCCGGCGGGGTCGGCGCTGCGGCTTCCGCGCGCGCTGCTGGTGTTCGCGCACCCGGACGACGAAGTACTCGCGGTTGGCGGGCGCCTTGAGCGTTTCGCGGAGTCGCGCATGCTGTGCGTGACGGACGGCGCTCCCCGAGACGGCGAGGACGCGCGGCTGCATGGTTTCGCGACCACCGCGGACTACGCGCGGACCCGGCGGGCGGAGCTTGCAGCGGCGCTGGCTCTTGCGCGCTTTCCACTCGAACGCTCCCAGCCCTTGCTCCTCGAAGGCAAGCAGATCCCCGACAAGGAAGCCGTGCAGCACCTCCCTGCCCTGGCCCGCGCGCTCGCGGCCCTCGTGGAGGAGTGGAGGCCGGAAGCGATCATGACCCACCCCTACGAGGGAGGCCACCCGGACCACGACAGCTGCGCTTTCGCGGTGCACACCGCCGTCCGCCTGCTCGCACACCCCGCGCCGGTTCTTCTTGAAGCGCCCTCGTACTTCGCCGGGGAGGATGGCGGGTTCACGACAGGCCGGTTCCTCCCCGGAGCTTCGCCGCCCATCACATTTTGCCCGCTTTCGCCGGAGGAGCAGGCTCGCAAACGGGAGCGGCGCGCCTGCTTTCAGACCCAGAGCGAACTGCTGGAGCGGTTTCCGCTCGAGTACGAGCTGTACCGGATCGCTCCCGCCTATGACTTCGCCGCGCCGCCGCACACAGGGCCGCTTCTGTACGAGGGTTGGGGCTGGGGGCTGGACGGAACACAATGGCGTGAAGCCGCCACGCAGGCATTGCGCGAACTGAGCCTCCCATGAGCCTGACCGTCCTGAGCGTGGCGTATCCCTTCGCCCCGGTGGGGGCACGCGCCGTGGGCGGTGCGGAGCAGGTGCTCACCTCCGTCGAGGCCGGATTGGTCGGGCGCGGCGTTCGCTCCCTGGTCGCCGCCTGCGAGGGCTCGACCTGCGTGGGGCAGCTGTTCGCGACGCCTCCCGAGGCCGGCCCGCTCACCCCGGAGGCGCGGGAGCGGGTCACCGCGGCGCACCAGGCCTCCATCGACCGGGCACTGGGGTCCGCCCAGGTCGACCTCGTCCATATGCACGGCATCGACTTCCACCGGTATCGCCTGCCGCGCGGGCTGCCCGCGCTCGTGACCCTGCACCTGCCGCCGTCCTGGTACCCCGAAACAATCTGGGCCTTGCCGGCGAACTACCAGCTGCAGTGCGTCTCCGAGTCGCAGCGCGAGGCTTGTTCGGCGCACGCGCAAAGCCGCCTCGCGGTAGTCCCGAACGGCGTTCCGCCGGGCGTGCGCGTGGCAAAGGGCAGCTATGCCCTGCTGCTTGCGCGTATCTGCCCGGAGAAGAACCTCCACGCCGGGCTCGACGCGGCAGCCCTGGCCGGGGTGCCCGCCGTGCTCGCCGGGGAGGTCTTTCCCTATCCCGAGCACACCGCGTACATGGACCGGGAGATCCGCCCCCGGCTGAAGGGTAAGGCGCGTTGGCTGGGCCCGGTTACCGGCGCGGACAAGGCTCGACTGCTTGGCGGCGCGCGCTGCCTGCTGCTGCCCACGCTCGCGCCGGAGACCAGCTCGCTCGCCGCGATGGAAGCGCTCGCGG
>CAXTTW010000091.1:6435-7992 GCA_964247255.1 uncultured Acidobacteriaceae bacterium | reverse complement strand
TTTCTGAGCACTCCGCCCGTGTGGCCCTCCGGCGCGCCGCTCCACCCCTCCCTCCCCACGCACCGCAGGTAAACAATGACCATTCTGGAATTGAAAGAAAAGAACATCACCGACCTGAGCAAAATCGCGCGCACGCTCGAGATTCCAGGTGCCTCAGGCCTCCGCAAGCAAGACCTCATCTTTAAGATCCTGCAGGCCCAGAGCGAGAAGGAGGGCCAGATCTTCGCCGAGGGCGTGCTCGAAATCCTGCCCGACGGCTATGGCTTTCTCCGCTCGCCGGACTACAATTACCTGCCCGGCCCCGACGATATTTACGTGTCGCCCTCGCAGATCCGCAAGTTCGACCTGAAGACCGGCGATACTATCTCGGGCAACGTGCGGCCGCCGCACGAGGGCGAGAAGTACTTCGCGCTGGTCAAGATCGAGGCGATCAACTTCGAGTCCCCGGAAGAGACTCGGAACAAAATACTCTTCGACAATCTGACCCCGCTGTATCCGGAAGAGCGAATCAAGATGGAGACAGTGCGGGAGTCGATCTCGGGCCGTGTGATGGATATGCTCACGCCGATCGGCAAGGGCCAGCGCGGGCTGATCGTCGCCCCGCCGCGCACCGGCAAGACCATGCTCCTGCAGGCCATCGCGAACTCGGTCACCGCCAACCACCCGGAGGTCGCGTTGATCGTGCTGCTGATCGACGAGCGCCCCGAAGAAGTGACGGACATGCAGCGCTCGGTCAAGGGCGAGGTGATCTCCTCCACCTTCGACGAACCCGCGGCGCGCCACGTGCAGGTAGCCGAAATGGTCATCGAGAAGGCCAAGCGCCTGGTGGAGCATAAGCGCGACGTGGTGATCCTGCTCGATTCGATCACGCGTCTGGCGCGGGCCTACAACACCATCGTGCCGCCGAGCGGCAAGATCCTGTCCGGCGGCGTGGACTCAAATGCGCTCCAGCGCCCGAAGCGGTTCTTCGGCGCGGCGCGCAACATCGAGGAAGGCGGGTCGCTGACCATTATCGCGACGGCGCTGGTCGACACCGGTTCGCGCATGGACGAGGTCATCTTCGAGGAGTTCAAGGGCACCGGCAACATGGAGGTCATCTTGGACCGCAAGCTGATCGACAAGCGCGTGTTCCCGGCCATCGACATCCAGCGCTCTGGCACGCGCAAGGAGGAGCTGCTGATCGTGAAGGAAGACCTGAGCCGCGTTTGGGTGCTGCGCAAGGTACTCAACCCGCTGTCGCCGGTAGAAGCAATGGAGTTGCTGGTCGATAAGCTCGGGAAGACGCGCAACAATGCGGAGTTCCTGCACAACATGAGCTCGTTGTAAAAGAGTTAGGAATTCAGAGTGGCTCGCACCTGCATCTATGCGGGCCCGAAGAACACCTTGACAGCGTCCACGCTGGGCAGGATGACCGGCAGGACCTGGGTAGTGACCCGGCCCGCCAGGACCGCCGGGTCCCGGTTGGCCAGGGCGAGCGCGGCTTCGGCGCTCGGCGCTTCCAGAAGCGAGAACCCCACGATCACCCCACCCCCGCCCACCGGCCCCGCGAGCTTGTAC
>CAXTTW010000091.1:0-6425 GCA_964247255.1 uncultured Acidobacteriaceae bacterium | reverse complement strand
AATGCGAGCTGCGCGGGCATGAGGGTTTCGGCGCCTTCCGGGTTGTCCCACTGCTCACCTTTCAAGAGGAAGCAGAGGAAGTACGGCTTGAGATTGCGGGGGACATCCGTGGGAACAGGGCGGGGAACGGTGTTTTCCGGCATGGGATCGTCCTCCCTGAGCATACCCGAGGGTCCCTTTGGGTATCTCACCAGCGATGGGATGTACCGAACGGCTTTACCTGAACGACTCTAAACTCCTTCAATTCCAGGCAACGGTCACCGACATCCGGGAGTTCGCGCGCCGGGACGGCGTGCAGGTGTGGCACGTGGCGCTCGACCGGTCGGCCTTCTACCCGGAAGGGGGCGGCCAGCCCTGGGATACCGGCTCGCTGCGCGCGGTCGCGCGATCCGGGGCCGCGTTGGAGGTGCCGGTCGAGGAGGTCGTCGAGGACGAAGCCGGGGAGGTGTGGCACCAGGTGCGCAAGCCCCTGCTCGCGGGGACGGCGGTCGAGGGCTGCGTGGACGGCGAGCGCCGGGCCGACCACCGGCAGCAGCACTCCGGCCAGCATCTCCTGTCGGCCGTGCTGGCGGACGAGTATGGGGCGCGCACGGTCGGCTTCCACCTGGGCGACGAGGACGCCACGGTCGATCTGGCGACCGAGGACCGGGAGGCGCTGACGGCAATGCTGCCCGAGGTGGAGCTGCGCGTCAATCGGCTCGTCGCGCGAAACCTGGCCGTGGCGGTGCGCGAGGTTTCCGGCGAGGAGGCCCGGGCGCTGCTGGCCTCGGGAGCGGTACGCAAACTGCCGCCGCGCTCCGGGCCTATCCGTCTGGTGGAGATGCCGGGCGTGGACCTGAACGCCTGCGGGGGCACGCACGTCGGGGCGCTGGGTGAGATCGGCGGTGTGCTGCTGCGCCGGACGGAGAAGGTAAAGGCCGGCCTGCGGCTCCATTTTGTGTGCGGCCTGCGCGCGGTCCGGGCGGCGCGCAGCTCTTTCGAGGTGCTGGACGAAGTTGCCGCGGCGTTGTCGGTCGGGGCCGGGGACGTGAGCGCGGCGGTGCGGCGCGTGCAGGCCGAGGCGCGCGCGCTGAGCAAGGAGCGGGTGCGCCTTCGGGAGGAGCTGGCCGAGCAGCACGCGGTGCGCCTCGCGGTCGAAGAGCGCATCGTGGACGGGCTGCGGGTGGTGGCGCGGACCTTCGCGGACCGCGACGCGGAGTACGTGAAGCTGCTGGCCGCGAAGCTGCTGGCCGCGGTCCCGCTGACCGTGGCGGTGCTGGTTTCAACCGCGGAGGAGCCCGCGACGCTGGTGCTGGCCTGCAACCGGGGCAAGGAGCCGGGCTGCGGCAGCATCCTGCGGCAGGTGCTTGGCCAGCATGGGCTCAAGGGCGGCGGCACCCGGGACGTGGCGCAGGGGCGAGTTCCCGCCGTGCTGGTGCCGGAGGTGGTCGAGGCGCTGGGCCGTTTGATGAAAGCCGCGTAGCCCTCCGCGCAACGGCGTACTTTAGGGAAACAAGGGAGAAGCGTCCATGAGCCAGGTACCGCCGATCGCCGAGGTTCTCGTGGACCGCAGAACCCTGTCCATTCTGCCCGGCCTCGCCAACCGCCACGGGCTGGTCGCCGGGGCCACGGGCACGGGCAAGACCGTGACCCTGCGGATGGCCGTCCGTGCCCGCGTCATCGGGGCAGTCTTGGCTGGGCAGCTTGGAGCCGTGGGCTCGCCCCTTGGCCTGACCGGGAGTAGCGGTCGGCGCGATACGGTCGCGCGGGCGATGGGGAGCACGGTGGGGCGGCAGCTAGTCCGCGATCCACAGTCCCGCTACTACACCCCGGAAAATGGATTGGCATGACAGCGGGGCTGATTGGGTATTATAGACCGGCACTCCTGATTTCATCATGTTACTTTTATCAACGAAGCCGTGTCCGGGCTCGGTCGCGACCTATTCTAATGCTCCCTCGAACCGATGCGAGTCGGATATAACTTACTTATCACCGCATATGACGTTATGCTCGAGAGCCTACGCTTCCCCATCAGCGAGCCGTCAAAGGGCTGCTCGCGCTTCCCTGAAAGGGCTCAAGCCTTGAGTGGCTGTGAGGCTGGAGAAGCCGTTTCAGGAAACGGAGACATTTGATTTTCGAGGTCTTTTTAAAGCAAACAGGATAGCTAGGCCCAGGTACATTCCCCGGAATCCAGCGATGCAGAGCCGGCTGCATCCTTTAAGGACTTTGGCATGATCGTTTCAGCATCGCAAGACGGGCGTGATGGGATAAACAAGATTGGGCCGCGATAGCGAGGGCGGAGTGGTCAGGCTTAAGCGCGAAAACTCGCATCTCAAAAGCGAGATGTCTCCCTTAGCTGAAGATCCTGCGCTACGTTGCGGCTTCCAAGCGCAAGATGTTGCCAGCCTTATCTGCAGTAACCAAAACTTCAATGTCCTCCCTTCCCCGCTGTAGAAGATTCTTCTCATCTTTTGTGCTTTTAAGAACTGCTCGAGTGCTTCGCAAGGCTTGTGCGGCCTCGAAAAATTTGGGCCTCATCGGCTCGCGTACAGCCCGGCGGACCTCATCGACGTGCTTTTGAAAGCGGAGGAACTCATCTAGCTGTTCTACTTTTTCTGCTGCCAGAGATTCGATTCTCTTAAGTGCATCACTCACTTTTTCGTAAATGTCGTCCACCTCCCTGGAACGAGAGACGCGTATGTCGTCATCATCCAGGTAGCTGGCTGACAACGCGCAACAATATGCTCCAACCAACACTGCCATAGCGGCGACTTTAATTGCATTCAGCACTTTGTCGACCGGCTCAGTAACCTGTTCAGTTGGAGCATTGCGGAATCCTGTCAGATCGGTGACCGTTCGCAGACCTTCAGAATGACGGTCCATCTCGCGAAGCAAAGCTCTGGCAGCAGCTACCGCATTGCGACGGATTGTCTCCAGGCTGTTCTGCAGGGGAACGGTTCGGTATAGATACGAAGGATCTTTTCGAACGGCATTTCCTATGCGTTCAATTTCGTAGCAGTCCGATTCTAACGTTGCAGACCTCTCATCTCGCAGGTACTCCTCTACATTCCTAACGGAAGCTTTCAGAACGTTCAGGTTGCGATTGATGTCAGCCAGGTATTTGCGACCCACTATGGCTGCCGCGCATTCCCAGACAAGTAAGAGGTTCGCAGGATTGCTTATGACGGGCTGCAAGAGACCTTGAGATACAATGTGATGAGAGTGTCTGTCTATTAACACTGCACGGAAACCGTCCCCGCTCTTAGCTCGCATGAGTTCACCACCACCTTTAAACACGACATGAAAAGTCCTTGATGAGCCCAGCTTGGCCAACACTGGGATCTTCAGAACCTCAACTGCTTGTGACAGGCAGGGTTGAAGCCAATCTGCGGAGCTCTTGCCTATATCTATCTGTTTCCAGTCGCGGCTTTTCTTGAAGTTCTGTGAAGGCACTTTGATTTCAAATGCAATCTGGCCCGCGCGGGATTCGAATTGCAGTCCATTACCTTTGGACTCAGGTTTAGCAAGCGCTGATTCAACTTCGCATGGAATGCTCCGGTTCTCATCTGATTTCTCGCCTGCGCGCGACGGCACTTTTCGCTTGCGCGATTCAACATACAGCAAGGTACCCAAGATTGAACACGCAGCAACTAGAATGACGATGGTAATCGAGACAAGATTCACTGGCCCTCTTTCTTGTGACGCGCGCTCTGCGCAGCCTAACACAGGTACCGCACTTTCAGCTCCAGTACGAGCGGTCGAGCGTGCGGTACTGGATCGCCTCCGCGATGTGCGGCAGGGCAATGCTCGGTTCCCCGGCTAAGTCGGCGATGGTGCGGGCGACCTTCAGAATGCGGTCGTGGGCGCGGGCGGTGAGGCCCTGCTGCTGCATGGCGCGTTCGAGCAGGCGCTCGGCATCGGGGGCGAGTTCGCAAAACTGGCGAATCTGCCGCGACCCCATCTGGGCGTTCGAGTAGATCTTCTGCTTCGCTCCGGCAAAGCGCGAGCGCTGGACCCCGCGCGCCGCAAGCACCCGGGCGCGGATAGCAGCGGAGGGCTCGGCGGAGGCGGTGGAGCGCAGCTCGCGGTACTGCACGGCGGGCACCTCGACATGAATGTCGATGCGGTCGAGCAGGGGGCCGCTCACCTTGGCGACGTAGCGCTGGATCAGCGGCGGGGTGCAGTGGCACTCGCGGGACTTGTCGTTGAAGTAGCCGCAGGGGCAGGGGTTCATGGCAGCGGCGAGCATGAACCGCGCCGGAAAGCTGAGCGACATGGCCGCGCGCGAGATCACGACATTGCCGTCCTCGAGCGGCTGCCGCATCACCTCGAGCACGTTGCGGGGGAACTCCGGCAGCTCGTCGAGAAAGAGCACCCCGTTGTGCGACAGGGATACCTCGCCCGGACGCGGCACGGCACCGCCGCCGATCAGCCCCGCGTCCGAGATGGTGTGGTGCGGCGCGCGAAACGGGCGCTCCGTCACCAGACCCGCGCCGGGGTCGAGCACACTTGCTACGGAATGAATCTTGGTCGTTTCGAGCGCTTCGTCCAGCGTCAGTGGCGCAAGAATCGTCGGCAGGCGCTTGGCCAGCATGGTCTTGCCGGAACCCGGCGGCCCGATCATCAGGATGTTGTGCCCGCCCGCGGCCGCCACCTCCAGCGCGCGCTTGGAGGTAGACTGCCCGCGCACATCGGCGAAGTCGACGTGGAAGTGCTGCTCCTCGGCGAGCAGCTCCCGCGGTTCGACTTTATACGGCGCGAACTGGATGCCCCCGGCCGCGTGCTCGTTCAAGAGCTGCCGCACGCAGTTGAGCGACTCGGCCGGGTACACGTCCACGCCGTCGACCACCGCGGCCTCGCGCGCGTTCGCCTTCGGCACGATCAGTGTACGAATGCCACGGTCCCGCGCCAGGATCGCGATGGGCAGCATGCCGGGCACGGGCCGCAAAAGCCCATCCAGGCCCAGCTCGCCGATCAGGAGCAAGTTCTCGAGCCCCTTCACGTTCATCGCGCCGGAGGCGTGCAGAATGCCGATGGCGATGGCCAGGTCGAACCCGGAGCCCTCCTTTTTCAGGTCCGCCGGCGCGAGATTGATCGTGATGCTCGTCGGCGGGATCTGGAAGCCCGAGTTCTTGATCGCCGCCCGCACCCGCTCGCGCGACTCGCGCACGGCCGAGTCGGGGAGCCCGACCATGTAGAAGCGATCCTCCTGGAGCTTGATCCCGGAGAAGTCGACTTCCACATCGATCAGGTTGGCGTCGATGCCGTACACGGCTGCACTGCGGGCTTTGGCGAGCATCCCCGGGCTAAAACTCCTGCATTTCGGCGAGGTCGTATTCGCGGTCGAGGGCGATGGTCCACTCGCCGTTGGGCCAGCGGACGAAGATGAATTTGTGTTTCTCCATGAGACGCCTCCTGGGTTGTTGAACAGGAGGTTAGGGGCAGCGGAGGGCCCCCGCAAGGCACGAAAGTACCTTTTAGGTACTTAAGTTTGGGGACTATTCTTAGGGGAGGATGAAGACAAGCTTTTTCGATCTGTTCAAGCCGGGCATCGGGCCGTCGAGCTCGCACACCATGGGCCCGATGCGTGCGGCGCGTGCGTTCGCGGCGGGGTTGGGCGATGCGGCAAATGTGGATCAGGTGCGGGCGGAGCTGTACGGGTCGCTCGCGCTGACGGGAAAGGGGCATGGAACCGACCGCGCGGTGCTGCTGGGGCTGATGGGCGAGGAGCCGGCGTTGGTCGACCCTTCGCTGGTAGAAGCGAAGCTGGCGCGGGTGGAGGCCGAAGGGCGGTTGGTTCTGCCGGGCGGGCGCGCCGTCGCTGTGGCGCTCAAGTTCGAGCGGGACACGATGCTGCCTCCCAGCGCGCATATGGAGCACCCGAACGGGATGCGGTTCACGGCGCTCGATGCCGCGGAAAACGCGGTCGCGGAGGAGATCTGGTTCTCGATCGGCGGCGGCTTTGTGGCGCGCGACGGCGAAGGAGTGGGCGCGCAGCCGGTTATGACGACGGCCCCCCTTCCCTACCCCTTCGCGAGCGCGGCGGATCTTCTTCGGATGGCCTCGGAAGCCGGGAAAACGATCGCGGAGCTGATGTTCGCCAACGAGTGCTCGCTACGCCCTGCGGAGAAGGTGCGCGCGGAAATCCTTGGCATCTGGGGCGCAATGCGGGCGTGCATGGAGCGGGGCATCGCGACGGAAGGCACGCTGCCGGGCGGCTTGAACGTGCGCCGCCGGGCGGCGCGGCTGGCCACCCGTTTGGAGGAGCGCGCCGGCAAGGGTTTGGCGGGCGATCCACTGGCTCCGCTCGACTGGGTGACGGTGTATGCGATGGCGGTCAACGAGGAGAACGCCGCCGGCGGGCGTGTCGTGACCGCGCCGACCAACGGGGCCGCCGGGGTGGTGCCGGCCGTGGCGCGCTACGATCTGGAGGTCTGCGGCGGCGG
>CAXTTW010000090.1:0-7992 GCA_964247255.1 uncultured Acidobacteriaceae bacterium | reverse complement strand
GGCCCGGGCCGTCCGCTCCGCCTCGGCTGTTACCGCGCAGGTGTTCAAAACCAGCACGTCGGCTTCGGCCAGCGCCGCCGGACGAAACCCATCCTGCTCCATCTGGGCCCCGATCGCGTCGCCGTCCGCCCCGCTCGCGCGGCAGCCCAGCGAATGAACGAAGTAACTCTGCACGTTACGATTGTACCGAGCGGCGTCCCACGCGCGGACTCCCCCTGCTAGAATCAACCTCGCCTAAGTACAGGGAGGACAGACATATGACAGGGAAACGCCGCATTCTTTTGGTGGACGACGAACTCACCATCCTCCTCACGCTCAAGGCCGTGCTGGAGGTGTCCGGCTTCGAGGTGGAGACCGCCGCCTCCGCCCGCGAGGCCCGGTCCAAGATCAAGGCGCACGAGTACGAAATGGTCATCACCGATATGCGCATGGAGTCCGAGTCCTCTGGTCTCGAGGTGGTCCACGCCGCCAAGGAAGCCCCGTACCGGCCCGCGGTCGCGATGCTGACCGCTTTTCCGCTGCCGGGCTCCGAGTGGGAAAACGACGCCTCCGCCGACAAGATGCTGGTGAAGCCGATGAACACGCACGATCTGCTGACCCAGCTGGAAGCCTTGCTGGCGAGCCATGAGGCGAAAAAGCGCCGGGCGGCGGTGACGGCGTAGGTTTATGGCAGGCTCCGCCCGCCCATACTTTTCTCCTGATTTTCATACACACACCCGGATGGGCTGTCCGGTTCCGGGGCGCTTAGCTCCTTTAAAATGCACTAAAGTAATGGGGCTTCGAGTGTTGGCACTCGCCGTGCAAGAGCCGGATTGCATACCACTTTGTACCTTCGGTGCCCCGGCAAACTCCTGCCGCGACCGAAAGGTACCGGAGGACCATGCGACCGAAGCCGTTCCGCTCCCCCACCCCAGCCCTCCTCCTGACCGCGAGCTTGCTGCTGGCGGCTTGCGTGCCGCTTGCCACCGCCCCCCGTGCTCACGCGCAAGGCATCACCACGGGCGTCATTACCGGTCGCGCGGAGGACACCTCAGGGGCTGTCGTACCGAATGTGCGGATTACAGCGCTCAACAACAACACGGGTGTCCAGCTCAAGACCACCTCGGATCAGAAGGGCGAGTTCAACTTCCGCAATGTGCCGAGCGGCAAATACACGGTGAGCGTCGAAGGTGCCGGATTCGAAGCCAACAAGGTCGAAAATGTCTCCGTTACCGCCGGGCAGGATACAAACCTGGAGGCCATACGCCTGGGCGTCGGCTCGGCTTCGACGAGCGTGGAGGTTTCGACGGCGGTTGCACCGCTCCTGCAAACCACTGATTCTCAGGTTTCCACCACTTTTGATTCGCGGCAGACCCAGGATCTCCCGCTCAACGGCGGACTGAACGGCGGGCTCGATAACATCGCGCTGCTGCAACCCGGCGTCGCTATCGGACACGATGCCGCTTTCAGCAACGCGAACGGCAACAACCTTTCCATCAACGGCCAGCGCTCCCGCTCGAACAATTACGAGATCGACGGCCAGTCCAACAACGACAATTCTGTAGCGGGACCTCAGATCTTCTTCAACAATCAGGACGCAGTCGACAGTATCCAGGTCATCACTTCAAATTTCAACGCAGCCTATGGCCGCAACATGGGCGGCGTTATAAACTACCTCACGAAAGCCGGAACGAACCGGTTCCATGGCTCGGGATACGAGTTCTACACTGGGAACTTTCTCCAGTCCGCCACCAATGCGGAGCGTCTCGCGAATCTTACTCGCTTGCCGCGCTATGTAGACAACCGCTACGGTGGAACGATCGGCGGGCCTGTGTGGCGAGACAAGGTGTGGTTTTTCGGGGGAACCAATTTCGAGCATCGTCGTGAGGGCTTTACGCCTTTTAATGTTGCGAATCCCGCTCCGACCGCGAACGGCATCCAGCAACTCCAGGCCGCCTTCCCCGGCAACGCAGCCGTTGCCGCCTATGCTGCCGCCGGGCCGCAGGCTGTGCTTCAGTTTACGCCGCAAGGTCCCCTGCTGACCCGGCGAGTAACCGGACCGAATGGCGTAACCGTGCCGGTTGAGTTCACGAAGTTCAGTACATCGGTCGCTCCTCTATATAACGATCAGGAAGACCTGGGCCGCGTCGATTGGCAGCCGAACGGCAATGATCACTTCTTTCTTCGGTACATCTATCAAAACAACGCGACGATTGGCTTACAGCAGGGTAACGGCTACTACTACAATATTCCTGGAATCACGCATTCCATGGGCGGCGATTGGACGCACACCTTCTCGCCGCACTGGGTGAACCAGGTGCGCTACTCCTTCCAGCAGAGCAAGCTCTTCTTCCAGGGCGGCACCCAGGCAAACTGCGTCGCTATCACTCTCGATCAGTGCAATGCATCTTTCACAATCAGCGGCATCGCCGGGTTCGGCTACAACACGAACATCCCCCAGGGCCGGACCGTGAAAGTCACGCAGGTGCAGGACAATGCTACCTGGACCATCGGCACCCACAGCATCTCCTTCGGCGGCGACTTTACTTATCAGAACTCGCCGAATACGTTCTTGCCTGCGTACAACGGAGGTTACACCTTTTCTAACTTCAGCAACTTCGTCCAGGGCACGGGTACGCTGAACCTCGGCAACGGCAATCCTGTCATTCCGTTCACCGAACGCGACTTCGGGTTATACATCCAAGACGACTGGAAGGTGCTTGCCTCGCTTACCCTGAATCTGGGCTTCCGGTACGAGTTCTACGGCCAGGCGGTCAATCTTCTCAACAGCGAGACCGTGGCCCGTGAAACCGGCCCAAACCCGTTCTGGAACACGAGCCTGCCGCTTGCCCAGCGTGTCTATCCCTATACTCAGCCGAACTATAAGAACCTGCAGCCGCGTCTCGGGTTCGCCTGGAATCCACAGCAGCTGCGCAAGCTCGTCGTGCGGGGCGCGTACGGCATCCAGTACGACCCGGCTTTTTACAATGTCTTCCTCAACTCCGCCACGGCCGCCCCGGTCATCAATCTGGGCTCGATCACTTGCGGAGGCACCGGCCCAAACTGCCTTCCTAACGGGGTGAACGGTGCCGCCGTCCGTGCCGCCAATCTCGCCCAGATCCCCACCGGCGTCGACCCCAGCTACCGAAGCCAGACGACCAACACTTCCACGTTCGTAAATCCGCGCGCACAAACGTACAGCCTGGGCGTGCAATACGGGCTTGGCGGTGCCGTGCTCGGGATCAGCTATATCGGCAACCATGTATCGCGCCAGTTCCAGTCGGTGAACGCGAACCCATACCTTGCCCCTGTCGCGGAGGCGTTCCCCAATCTCGTGTCGCCATCCAGCCTCTGCCAGGACATGACCAAACCATTGGGGCTCGGGCGTTTGAACTGCAACAGCGGCAACGTGACAACCCGCAACAACAATGCTTTCAGCAACTACAACAGCCTGCAGACTCAAGTGCAGACCAGGGCTTATCGCGGTGCGACTCTGAATGCGAGCTACACCTACAGCCGCGTCATCGACAATGTGGACGAGGTGTACGGAGCGAGCAACTCCAGCGGCTCACTGACCAGCCTTCCCTTTGCACAAAACCCGCTTGCCACGGACATACCAGAGCGCGGCGTGGCCAACTACTCCTATCCCAATCTCGCGAGCATCGGGCTTAACTACGATGTGCCCTCGCTGATTCCGAAATCGTCTTTGTTGGGCCGGGCCCTGGGCGGCTTTGAGTTCGCCGCGAACTGGAACTTCAACAACGGTGAAAGCTACACGCCGTATCAGTACTATGCGGCGACGACTTTCACCGATCCGGCCGGAGTGGTGACGCCCAATAATACGAGCTACTGCGACCGCAAATTCAACCAGCGCTACGGGTATGACACCTGCCGGCCGATCCTGGCGAACGCAGCGGCGCCGGTGCAGAGCGTCGGCGTCTATGTCAACGACCCCGCGCTTACCTTTACGACCGCGGGCACCGGTTTCTACAATTACACCTCTACCGATGCGAACGGCAAGCTGAATGCGCCGGTCAACAAGAGCGACGTCCACTGGCTCTATAACAACCAGGCTTACGCAAATCTGGTCGGAAATCCCTATCCGGGCGCGGCCCGGAATATAGTGCGCGGTCAGAGTTATAACAACGTCGACGCGGCGATCATCAAGACGACGGATATCCGCGAGGGCATCGGAATCAAGCTCTATCTCAATGCCTTCAATGTGCTGAACCGCCAGTTTCTCGGTACGCCGGATCCGTTCATCGAGGACCCAACGTTTGGAGGCTTCGCGGCCAATACCGGCACGCAGCGCTCCGTGCAACTCGGGGGTAAGGTGGTCTTCTAAATCATGAAAGGCCCGGCATGAGCCGGGCCTTTCTTTTCCCCTAAAGAAAACCTAATCCGCTTCCTTCCGGGCTTTTTTCCTGTTCCGCTTGCGCGCGAGCGCTTCCTTCACGCGGCGCTTTTCTCCGGGCTTCAAGTAGAAGCTGTGCCGCTTCACTTCCTTGATGATGTCCTCGGTTTGCACCTTGCGCTTGAAGCGCCTGAGTGCGTTTTCAAGCGGCTCGCCTTCCTGCACGCGAACTTCCGCCAAATTCAATCCACCCCGATCCCGGCCGAGTCGGCCACACGCCGGGCCACGCCCAGCGAGCCTCAAGTATAGCGCAGTAGGGTATTCTCGGAATCATGGACGACCAGAGCTGGGACGCGCGGTTCGGCGCGCTCCTCGAAGAAGCCGAGCAGGAAGCCGCCGCGGCGCGCAACCCGGAGGACGCTGAAGCGTTTCGCCTGCGCTGGCTCGGGCGCAAGCAGGGCCGGCTCAAGCTGCTGTCGGAGGCGTGGCTCAAGGCCGCTCCGGCGAGCGAAAAGCGGGAAGTGGGGCAGCGCTTCAACGAGTTGAAAGCGGCCGTTGAGGCCGCGCTGACCTCACTGGAGGCGCGCCCGGCCAATTTGGATGGGGAAGCGATCGACATCACCCTGCCCGGCCTCGCGCCGGTGCGGGGCGTGGAGCACCCGCTGATCCGCACCATGCACGAGATGCTCGCGGTCTTTGAGCGCCTGGGCTACTCGGTCGCCACCGGGCCCGAGGTCGAAACGGACTTCTACAACTTCGAGGCGCTCAACTTCCCTCCCGGCCATCCGGCGCGCGACACGCAGGACACTCTGGTGCTCGCCGGACAGGGGAGCAAGCCGGCGCGGGACCGCTTGCTGATGCGCACCCACACCTCGCCGGTGCAGATCCGCAGCATGGAAGCAGCGCCGCCGCCGCTGCGCATCGTGGTTCCAGGCAAGGTCCACCG
This sequence comes from uncultured Acidobacteriaceae bacterium, assembly GCA_964247255.1. Classification (GTDB taxonomy): domain Bacteria; phylum Acidobacteriota; class Terriglobia; order Terriglobales; family Acidobacteriaceae; genus EB88. The sequence continues at coordinate 2,713 of CAXTTW010000090.1, read as the reverse complement.
CAACGACGAGTCGGACGCGACGCACTCGCCCGTGTTCCACCAGATCGAGGGGCTGTGCGTGGACACGAACATCACCTTCGCCGACCTGAAGGGCACGCTCGACCACGCGATGCGGGAGTTCTTTGGGTCGTCGGTGAAGACCAGATTCTTCCCGTCGTTCTTCCCGTTTACGGAGCCGAGCGCGGACGTGCAGATCTCCTGCCCGTTCTGCGCGGGCCGGGGCTGCCGCAAGTGCAAGCACTCCGGCTGGATTGAGCTTTTGGGCTGCGGGATGGTGCACCCGGAGGTCTTCCGGGCCGTCCAAGGTAAGCAGCCCGCGTACGACCCGGCGCGGGTGTCGGGGTTCGCATTCGGGATGGGCGTGGACCGGATCGCGATGATGAAGTACGGGATCTCGGATATCGGGTTGCTGTACTCGGGGGATGTTAGGTTTTTGGAGCAGTTCGCTTAGAAGGGTCTAAGATCTAATCGTTTCGAAGAAATAGCGGAAGATTATTTAAACCACTTGATGATCTGTTCGCGGAAGCCCTGCGACATCTGCACAGCTAGAAATTCATTCAACCGCTCAGGATCAGGCTCGTGGCGAACTGCCTCGACCAACTCCTCCCAAGTATCGTAATCATCTGGTTTACCAGCAATCACGACGCCGACTCCATGGCGCTTGGCTTCCATTGCGATATCATCCAGAATAGTTTCGAGCGCGGATTCCTGATCTTCTGGCACGTGCAGAAGGGCATACGCCCTCGTAGAGGCACGCCTGTGACCTAATGCTTCGTACACTACCGTGACGTCAAGCATCGTGTGTGGTTTGATCTCAAAAGTGATCACATCGAAATGCCTGCCAGGAACATAGGGAAAAGTTGTGTAGCTGGCCACCGTTATGTTAGGCCGTGTCCATTTACCTTTCGTCTGTCGCGACCCTTGTGCCGCAGTCACCTCGACCAAAAGTGAATCTAAACGGTGCTCTTTAGCCCAGCGATTTCGTATAACCTCTGCCATGGGAGCATAAAGGTCACTTTCTCGTGTAGCCTCCTCTAGCGCGGCTTTCACACTGATGGCATCTGGTGCGAGACTTGATACTGGGCTTGACGTGACTGCTGATTTGGCAATCGTCGCGGTATTCGAGACTAAGCTCGATGTAGCAGGAAGCGGTTCGACTATAGCTGCTGGAATAGAGAGACGCCGAACGCTACCTCCCCTGCCCCTTCCCTGAACCAGCACTCCACGCTCCACAAGCCTGTTGCGGATATCCCAGTAAAGGGCTTGGTCCGACCAGTTGAGTTCGCTGCTTAGCTTGACGTTTCCTACAGAGTGACTTTCCGGGACTTTAGAGAGCAATTGTCGCTCAAACTCACCGATTTGTTCCTCCGTGTACCCCTCAAGCGCCATGCCGCCAGCTCCCGCATCGAAATAAACACACAGTTGCGAAAATACATGAATGAAGGTCCTCAAGGGTTGGCTTCGCATATACCTCCCCACCCTCCACGCGACAGACCGTGAGCTCGCTGAAACCTGACTTGCTAGCAGAGAAGTCTGGAGCCGCAACCATTCTTGACAGCCCGCTTGGCATCCATCATGATGGGCATCATGGAAGGGGAACATGCCGCAAAGCGAAAAAGCCAAGGTATTCCGCAATGGACGCAGTCAGGCGGTGCGCATTCCCGCGCAGTATCGCTTCAAGTCCGACAGCGTGTATGTTCGCCACGATCCGGTCAGCGGTTCGATCACCCTGAGCGAGAAGCCGTTCGCACCGTCCATCGAGGAAATCTTTCGCATGTTCGATGAGCACGGCGGAGCGGACTTCGAAATCGTGCGCGACCGCTCGATGCCGCGTTCAGCGCCTGAGCTGTGAGCGAGACCCGCCGGCTTCTGGACACGAATACGGTCAGCTACCTGATGAACGGTCGTTCGCCCGCGGTTCGTCGGGCCTATGCAGCTGCGCAGGGACAAGGGCTCGCGATGTCAAGCATCACGGCGGCCGAGATTGCATACGGAATCGAGCGGCGTCCGCAGGCTACCCGGCTTGCGGCGGGCTTTGAAGCGCTGTGCCGCACGCTTCCGGTGCTGCCTTGGGATTTCGCGGCCGCGATGAGCTACGGACGACTGCGCGTGACAATGGAGGCAATGGGCAAGAGCCTGGAAGTAGAGGATATGCTCATCGCCGCGCACGCACACGCCCTCGGCGCGATACTCATCACGCGCGACAAGAACTTCAAGAGCACAGCGGGTTTGGTACAAAGTGAAAACTGGGCGACGGACGTATAAGGAATCACGCCGGAAAGGTACGCTGGAAGTGAATGAAAATTCTCACCCAGTGGCTTCGCTCCTATCTCCCCGTCCTCCAGGCGACCGACCGCGAGCTCGCCGAGGCGCTCACGCTGCGTGGCATCGCGGTCGAGGGTGTCTTCCCGCTCGCGGACGGCTCGCTGTTCGAGATGGACATCACCACCAACCGGGTCGATGCGATGAACCACTACGGCATCGCGCGGGAGGCTTCGGTGATCTTCGCGACGCCGCTGCTGCCGCTCGATCCGCACCTGCCTGAGGCCGAGCCGGGCGAGGCGTTCCCGGTACGGGTGGAGGTGCCCGACCTGTGCGGGCGGTTCACGGCGCGGGTTCTGCGCGGCATCACCATCGCCCCCAGTGAGGGCGAGGTCGCCCATCGATTTCAGTTGCTGGAGCAGAAGCGCATCTCGAACGCGGTGGACGCGAC
>CAXTTW010000089.1:5420-8031 GCA_964247255.1 uncultured Acidobacteriaceae bacterium | reverse complement strand
GGGGCGAGTTGATCTGGCACACCAGGTCGATCGCGCCGATGTCGATGCCCAGCTCGAGCGAGGCGGTCGCGACCAGACAGCGGATTTCGCCCGCCTTGAGCTTGCGCTCAGCTTCCAGCCGCAGCTTGCGCGAGAGCGACCCGTGGTGGGCCGCGACGTGCTCCGCCCCGATGCGCTCGCCCATTTCGTGGGCCAGCCGCTCGGCCATGGATCGCGTGTTGACGAAGACCAGGGTGGACCGGTGCGCCAGCGCGAGCTCCGCCAGGCGCGCGTGGACGGACGCCCAGATGCCGCGCGTGGCGACCGAGCTCAGCTCCTCGTCGGGGATTTCGACGGCTAAATCCAAAGTGCGTCGAGCTCCCACGCAGACCGTTTCGGCGGGCGGCCCCGCGCCGGCCAGGTACTCCGCCATCAGCGAGAGCGGGTTCACGGTCGCGGAAAGCCCGATGCGCTGAGGCGGCCTGCCCACCAGGGCGTCGAGCCGCTCCAGCGAGAGCATCAGGTGCGCGCCGCGCTTGCTGTCCGCGACGGCATGGATCTCGTCCACGATCACCGTCCGCGCCTGCCGCAGGTTAGCCCGGCTCCGCTCGGAGGTGAGCATGATGTAGAGCGACTCCGGCGTGGTGACCAGGATGTGCGGCGGCCGCTTCAGCATCGCCTGGCGCTCCTTCGGGAGCGTGTCGCCGGTGCGCACAGCCGTGCGGATCTCCGGGCACAGGTATCCGCGTTCGAGCGCCAGCTCCTGAATCTCGCGCAGCGGCCCGTCCAGGTTCTTCTGCACATCGTTCGAGAGCGCCTTGAGCGGCGAAACGTAAACGACCTCCGTGCACTCGCCCAGCGTGCCGTCGAGCGCCCGGCGCAAGAGCCCGTCGATCGCGACCAGAAACGCGGCCAGCGTTTTCCCCGAGCCGGTCGGGGCGGAGATCAGCGTCGTGCGCCCGGCGAGAATGTGCGGCCAGCCCTCGATCTGCGGCTCGGTCGGCGTCCCGAACCGGCGCGTGAACCACTCCGCCACTACCGGGTGCGCCCAGGCGAGCGGGTCTGGGCGAAAATTCAGGCCCAATCCCGAACGCATGTCCGGGCTCATGTCCGAGTTCATGTCCGCCGGGGTTTCGGGCAGGCAAGCATCGGCGGCGAACAGGGGCAGCATCCGCCCATTCTATCCGCCTTTTCTTCGCCCGGATGGGAGCACCCGCTGAGCCGCGCAACCCGGCGAGGGTTGACGTATCGCCCGCTGCCGGTCAGAATAAGACCTGCTCCTCACCCGCCCGGGTCAATGGAGCAATGGAGCAGCAGAGTGGGCCTGTGGCGCAGCTGGGAGCGCGCTTCCATGGCATGGAAGAGGTCATCGGTTCGATCCCGATCAGGTCCACCAATTAGATCAACGCCTTAACGGCTAGACGAGAAAACCGCGAGACGCTTCCAGACGCCGGTTCGCCGGTTTTCCTGGTCAACAACCCGGCTTTGTGATTCTCATTTGGCTGCAACAAGAGCCTCTGTGTAAACGTTCATAGTCATTGAGATTGATTTGCGTGGCGCATGAGCTCTTGAAACACCCTGGCGTTTTCTCCACTGGGACATGGGATAACTGACCGCATGGCAAAAACGTCTGCTTCAAGCAGCATGGAAGACATAGCAGTTTATAACTGCACGCACGCCGCAGTCAGCTCACTTTTTTCAGCCTTGCTGAGTTCAGCAGCTCCCCGGAATCGCAACGTAGTACCGGCACGATGCTTGTAGCTATACGAGGATAGGTGCGAAGAGCGATCAGCTTACCGAGCGGCTCCGTACAGAACGGCAGGTGTGGCATGCCGCGTTTCTCCCGACAATGCCTTCCCTGCGGTTTTCGCCTGCTGCGACGCGGTCGTATGCTGCAGCGCGAGATTGTGCTACCAAATAGGTAGAAGCGTTTGAACAACAAACACCATAAAGCAAAGACAAACATAGCGCATACATCACCTCAAAGGCCGCAACCGGCTCACTATCCTTATCGGCGGCTCGCGATAAAACTTGAACGCTCTCTCACCGGCTTGTCTCCGGCTCGTCGCCGTCGCTCCGGAGATCATCCGGGCCAACTCCTCCGCGCGCTCCTTCTGCCCGATTAGCCGCACGCTGGTCGCCATGCGCACCTGCTTTTCGCGGTTCTCGATCAGGAAGTGCTGGTCTGTGAACGCCGCGATCTGCGGCAGATGGGTCACGCGCAGCACCTGCTGGGAGCGCGAGAGCGCCTTGAGCTTTTGCCCACCGCTTCCGCCGCGCGCCCGCCGATGCCGGGGTGGAACGGCCCGGGCGTGTCGACCACTCCACCTTTGGCGCTAAGCACTGCATGGAACGAAATGGAACGGATTGGCGGTGTCCAAAGGGAACTGATCGCCTATGCAATCGCGGAACATCATGCGGGCCTGCCGGATGCCGTGCCGGAAGATGGGACGTCGGAGCGGAGTACGCTGCGCTGTCGATTGGACCCCAAACGCTACGCGATTCCTGCCGTGCCTAGCCCGGAGTCCGCATTTCGACCTTATTCCTTCCTTTTCGGCCCAAAAGTCCGCCCATTCCCCTTTAGCAGCACTGAAGACGTGTGCCTGAAAGTGTGAACCTCGGCATCCATTGC
>CAXTTW010000089.1:0-5320 GCA_964247255.1 uncultured Acidobacteriaceae bacterium | reverse complement strand
CCTTTAGCAGCACTGAAGACGTGTGCCTGAAAGTGTGAACCTCGGCATCCATTGCCATTGCGGTTCCCTTCAACGCGAAGTTTCAGTTTGCCACTTTCCAGCATTCCAAGAACGGCTCGCTCCGGCGCGGACTTGCAGCCGCAGGGAGCATGGAACGGAGTTATGTGCCGGTTCGGCTGCTTGGGCACACGAAGGAAAACTGCGAAAGGATGCCCCGGTTCAAAACACTCATGGTTTCATTCTTCCTGCCGATAGGACCACTGGATGCCGAGATATCCGCGGCAGAGTGGCTTTGATGCCAAGGAAAGGATTTATGAAGAAGCAGCTATTCATCTCCCTCACGACGGCCGCCTTAATGGGAGTTTCCGCGCCCACGGCTTTGTTCGCACAGCAGCCGTTTCAGGACGCTGTCCATTCAGGCAAAGCGGCTTTAGCCAAGCTGTCCAAGGATGCGCTTGAAGCCGACCCGCAACAGATTCTGCCGGTCATTGTGCAGTTCAAGACCGATTTCCAGTTTATGCAGCAGAACATCATCGATCGCGCGCACGGAGCGATCACGAACCACTTTCCTGCGGTCAAAGCAGTTGCGGCCCAGGTTTCAGGGAGTGAACTCCAGCAGCTGTCGCAGAATCCACACGTCAGCTACATTTCTCTCGACCGCCCCCTCTCGGCAAAGGACGCGCCCGTTCAGTCGATCAGCAAGAGCGCGGAGTACACGACTGAGCCGATCAACGCGCCGGCGGTCTGGTCGCAGGGCTACAACGGCACGGGCATCGGCGTAGCCGTGATTGACTCGGGTATCACGAACGAGCCGGACCTGGGCCAGGACCCGGGCCAGGCGCACTCGACCATGCTGCAGCAGCAGGGCGCGGACGATGGGAAGGGGCAGCGCATCGTCTACAGCCAAAGCTTTCCCTCGACTCTGCCGGGCGGCACGAACGACGTTTATGGACACGGTACGCATGTAGCGGGCCTGATTGCGGGCAATGGTGCCCGGTCCACCGGAAAGGCTTACACACGCACCTTTACAGGGGTGGCAACCAACGCCAATCTGATCAACCTGCGCGTGCTCGATGAAAACGGGCATGGCTCCGATTCCACGGTCATCCAGGCCATCGAGACCGCGATCGCTCTGAAAGATACCTACAACATCCGCGTGATCAATCTTTCCCTGGGACGCCCGATCTGGGAAAGCTACCAGATGGACCCGCTCTGCCAGGCAGTCGAGGCGGCCTGGAAGGCCGGCATCGTGGTCGTGGTCGCGGCCGGCAACAGCGGACGCAATCAAAGCCTGAACCCGGAAGGCTACGGCACGATTGAAGCTCCGGGCAACGATCCCTATGTGATCACGGTTGGAGCCGCGAATACGATGGGAACAGCCTCGGTGGCCGACGATACGCTCGCCAGCTACAGCTCGAAGGGGCCCTCGTTCATCGACAGCGTCGCCAAACCGGACATCATTGCACCCGGCAATCTCGTCACCAGCCTCTTGCTTAAAAACTCCACGCTTTCCGTGGAAAACCCCACTTTCTTCACGCCTCAGTCTTTCTACATAAGCAAGGCCAAACCAGCTGCTTCGACGGACTATATGCCGCTGAGCGGCACCAGCATGGCCGCAGGGGTGGCGAGCGGCGCGGTGGCGCTTCTTCTCCAGGCGCAGCCCCAGTTGACCCCGGACAACGTCAAGGCCCTGATGATGTACAGCGCGCAGCGCTCGTACTTTCCCGCGGTCAGCACCGCCGTCGATCCGGTAAGCGGCAAAGCCTACACGTCGCATTACAATGCCCTGACAGTAGGTTCCGGGTACCTCGACATCCAGGCGACCCTGAACAATGCAGTGAATCTTGGAGCCTCTCTGCCAAGCGGCACGGCTATGTCCCCGCTCGTCAACTACGACCCGCTTGCGGGAACCGCCACACTGGTGACCGACCAAACAGCCTTGTGGGGCAGGACCGCGCTGTGGGGCAGGACCGCAACCTGGGCGGCTTCCGACATCTACGGCCAGAGTGCCTTTGCTGGGGTGACCGGCAGCACAGCGCTTTGGGGAAGGTCTACCCTGGCCGGCATGGACGACCCGAGCGGTTTTACCGCGCTGTGGGGCCGCTCAACCGTGGACGGCTCGACCGCGCTCTGGGGCCGCGGAACGCCGGATGCCGCGACCGCGCTGTGGGGCCGCTCGACACTGGACGGCTCAACCGCACTCTGGGGCCGCTCGACACTCGACGGCTCAACCGCTCTCTGGGGCCGCTGACCAAAACCGATCAGCAAACGCGAGCAGGTCAGGGTCTCAAGCCATGGCCTGCTTACGCATTTCAGTGAAGCTTTTCAGCGGAGTTCCCTTTTCCCCGCCTCACGCATGCAGCTTACCCCCGTACTGCATCCTTGGTTCCGTAGCTCCGCAGCACCTTAGCCGGCACAGGCAAGGCGTGCAGCAAGGCCAGGGTCGCTTCGTGCCGCGCCGCCTCGTCGATGCCCTCGACATGCAGGCACTCGGCGATTCGGCCGCGGTCCAGTACCGCGACCCGATCGCATAGCTGCAGTACGGATGCCAGGTCATGCGAGATGTACAGCAATGCGGTGCCGTTTTCGCGGTTCCGGCAGCGGAGCAGGCGCACTACCTCAGCCTGCGTCACCGGGTCGAGCGCGCTTGTGGGCTCATCGGCGATCAGCAAGGAGGGGCGGTGCAGCAGCGCCAGGGCAATGAGCACGCGCTGCGCCTGCCCGACGCTGATCTCTTCAGCCCGCCGCCCGAAAAATTGCGCATCGGACGGCAGATGCATCTGGGCGAACAGCTCCTGCACGCGGGCTTCGAACAGTTTCCGGTCCGACTGGGCGTGCGCCCGCCAAGCCTGCTCGAAATGCGCCCGCAGAGACAAAACACTGTTCAACGCACTCAGGGGACTTTGAGGCACGAGAGCGAAGCGCTTGCCGCGCAGCCGCCGGGCTTCCCGCTCAGACATTGCCAGGAGGTTCGAGCCCTCAAAGAGAACTTCGCCCGTGGCATGCCCCCCGCGCCACCGCAGCAAGCCAAGTAGGGCCATCACAAGCGTGCTCTTGCCGGCCCCGCTTGTCCCGATCAGCCCGAGTGCTTCCCCGGGCTTGAGGTCAAACACAATCTCTTCGAGCACCCGGATCTGCCCGTAGCCGGCCTGCAGGCGGACGCGCAGCAGCGAGGGAGCACTCACGGCTTTCCCTCCGCCCAATGGAGAGATTCAACGTTCCAGACGGCTCCCGGCTGCAGAACAGACAGGTCGAAGCCGGCCAGCGCGGGGGAAGCGGCGTACAGCACGTTGGGGTGGACAAGATAAATAAAAGGCTGCTCGGCAGCGACAATCTCCTGCACCCGGTTCACTGCCCGGACACGGTCACCCAGCTTCGCGGCGCTCGCCTGTGCGCGCATGGCCTCGTCGATGGAACGTTCCCAAGGCGTCGCGGGAGTCTTCTCGGACGGATTCCACTGGTGGTTGGGCGATGAGCTGAGCCAAAGATTCATCATGGAGTTCGGGTCCGGATCGACGTTGGACAGGCCAAGAAGGCAGGCTTCATAATCCTGCGTGTGCAGCAGTCTCTCGATCAAAGCCGGAAAGTCCAGGGTCACCACGGTGACCTCGATGCCGAGCGCCGCGAGGTCCTGCTGGATCAGTGTCGCCATCCTCTGGCGGGGGGCGTTGCCGGTATTTGTCAGGATGGAAAAGCGAACCGGGTGGCCTGTGCCATCGTAAAGAACCGCGCGCGTTCCTGACGCGGCACGGTGAAAGCCCGCTTTGTCCAGCAGCGCCTTTGCCGCTCCTTCGTCCTCCCGAGGCGCTTGCAACTGGCTGTCATACCAAATGCGGTTCGCGGGAGAAACGAAGCCGTAAGCCGGCGTCGCATGCCCGGCGTAGGCCAGCCTCGCAAGGTCGGCCCGGTGAATCGCCTGCGATACCGCGACGCGAAACGCCGTACTCGTAAACCAGACTTTCTCGTAAGCGGGCAGCGGCGAAGCAGATGCCTGGTTGAACCAGAGCTGCTCCGTGTTGAGCGAAGGCCCGAGATCGCGCGTTGCCTGCGGCATGAGGCGGCGCAGCAGGTTGAAAGAGTCAGGCGCAAGATGATCGAGTAGCTGGTACTGCCCCCGCCTGAAGCGAACCTGCTCCTGTTCCGGGCTCGCCACGATATCCAGCCGAATGGAAGGCAGATACGGCAGCGCGGCGCCGGTCGCGTCGCGCTTCCAGTAGTGCGGGTTGCGCTGGAGGCGCAGAAACTGCCCGCGCTGGTACTCCGCCACGTAGAAAGGGCCAGCCGTGATGCGGCCCTCGCTCGGGTGGTTCCGCGGTTCGATGGCGATCTCATCGAATATGTGGTCGATCTCGGCGAGGCGCCTGGGCAGATGGACAATCACGGTCGCAGGATCCGGCGTTTGAACCGTGACTTCCGGCGCGCCGAGGAACTCTTCCGCGACCGGCGCTGCTGTGGAGGGGGCGAGCACCCGCCGCAGGGAGGAGGCGACATCATCCGCGTTAAGCGGCAGACCGTTCGAAAACAGGAGTCCCGCGCGCAAGTGGAACGTGACGGTTCTTCCATCCGGCGCGATGTTCCAGGAGGCGGCGAGGCTCGGCTCGGCCTCCCCCGTGTGCCGGTTGATCCGCAACAAGACTCCGCCGGTCAGGTAGCGCACAAGCTCTGAGGCTTCATCGTCGACTTTAGCCGGATCCAGGGTTGCAGGGTCGTAGCCGATCGACCACGCGATCCCGCGCGAAGCACTCTGAGCGCCGGCGGATGTGAAGAAGAGCAAGAAAGCGAGAGCTGCCGCAAACCAGCCGGTCTTGCCAAAAAATACAGAGAAAGCCATCGTTACGCCTCGACCAGCAGAAGTTCAAGCAGAACCAGGAACACAACCAGCAGCACGATCGGCAGGTATACCCAATGGGAGCCGGCCAGCATGGCGGAGCTGTCCAGCTCGAGCAGCATGGACCCCCAGGATGGCAGCGGCTCGCTGACCCCCAGGCCAAGGGTGCCGAGGTTGGCCTCGGCCATCAGGAAGGCGGGGATGGAGATCAGAAACTGCGGCAGCACCAGCGGACCAATCCGGGGCAGCACGTGCCGCAGCATGAGCTGCGAGGTCCGGAGCCCGCCGGCGCGGCCCTGGATCATCCAGCCGGCACTCCGCATGGCAGCCGCTCCGGCATGGATGGCGCGGGCGCACGCGGGCCATCCGAGAAGAGCGAGGATCAGAAAAGTCGCAGCCGCGGAAACGATCGGCGCTGTGTTCAGAGGCATGCCGGAACGAACCATCATAAGAAGAAAAAGCCACGGCAAACTGAGAAAAGCATCGCAAACC
>CAXTTW010000088.1:0-8119 GCA_964247255.1 uncultured Acidobacteriaceae bacterium | reverse complement strand
TGATCAAGGTGGTCAAGATCCAGCAGGTGAACGAGATGCAGGCACCGCCCAAGATCCCGAAAAAGATCCAGATGGTGGACACCCCTCCGCCGCCGTCGAACGTGGTGATGGGCGCGGCCGGCTCCGATACGGCGGGCCCCGCGGGCCTGTTCGGCGGTACAGGTTCCGGCCCGACCGTAGTTGTCCAGAAGCAGGCTCCGAAGAAGGTCGCGATCTCCTCCGGCGTCGCCGCCGGCAACCTGATCTCGAAGCCCGAGCCGACCTACCCGGCGATCGCCAAGGCCGCCCGCATCCAGGGTACGGTCGTCTTGTCCGCGACCATCTCGAAGACCGGCACCATCGAGCACCTGACCGTCGTCAGCGGCCCTCAGATGCTGGCGCAGTCGGCTATCGACGCGGTGAAGCAGTGGCGGTACAAGCCGTACCTGCTCAACGGCGAGCCGGTCGAGGTGCAGACCGCGGTCAACGTCACCTTTACCCTTGGCGGCTAAGGCCGGTTGAAGTCTAGCTGAACAGTTTCACGCCAGGGCCGGTTCCAAAATGGAACAGGCCTTGGCAAACCATCGCAGGCGGGAGCCGCAGGCAGCGCGGATTCCTGTATAACCACGGTCTAGCAGCACTCATCACCCGCAGCACTTCCCCAGGAGGGATCTCCACAGTGATTCTCGCTCACCTCGCGCACCTTTCGGCACCGGCGGCCCTCGCCTTCTTCCAGGAGCAGGCTGCCCCCACGGTCGGCTTTTCCCCGACCGACCTTTGGAACAACATGGGCTGGCTGGCCCGCGGCGTCGTCTTCGTGCTGTTCATCATGTCCATCTGGTCGCTTGCGGTCATCATCGACCGCTACCTGTACTTCGCGGCGGCCCGGAAGCAGTCGCGCGAGTTCGCGCCGCGCGTTGCCGGCGCCCTGCGCGAGAACAAGCTCGATGAAGCGATCAAGGTCGCGGACCGCAACAAGAAGTCCCACCTGGCCGAGGTCGTCACGGCCGGCCTCCAGGAGTTCCGCAACTACGGAGGCGGGCAGGTCACGGTTGAGCAGGTCGAGAGCTCCAAGCGCGCCCTCGAGCGTTCGGAAGCCATCGTGCATGCCAAGTTGAAGCGCGGCTTGGGCGGCTTGGCCACCATCGGCTCCACAGCCCCTTTTGTCGGGCTGTTCGGCACGGTCGCCGGCATCCTGAAGGCCTTCCAGGAGATCGCGGTGCAGAAGACGCCGGGCATCGGCGCGGTCGCTTCCGGCATCTCGGAAGCCCTCGTCACCACGGCCTTCGGCTTGCTGGTCGCCATTCCGGCCGTGATGTGCTTCAACTACTTCACCAACAAGGTCGAAGCGTTCGACGTCGAGATGGACAACTCCTCTTCCGAGCTGGTCGACTACTTCCTGAAGCAGAACCGCCGCTAAGGCGAGCCGCCCCACCCGCGCGCGCGCCCGGATAGATCCCAGACCGACTCCGGGGGCGCGCGAAGCGCAAAAGAGAGAACATCGATGGCAATCGTAACGCGGGACGAAGGACGCAAGGTCAACTCCAACATCAACGTCACCCCCATGGTCGACGTCATGCTGGTGCTGCTGATCATCTTCATGGTCATCACGCCCATGCTCACCAACAAGGTCAATGTCACCCTGGTGAACTCGAAGAACGCTATCACGATGGAGGACGCAAGCAAGGAAGACGCGGTCATCATCGCGGTCACGCGCGACTCCAAAGTGTACCTGGGCCAGAACCAGATCTCGCTCGACCAGCTCGGCGGCGCGGTGCGCGACCGGCTGCAGGATAAGACGACCAAGGTCGTATACTTCCGGGCCGACTCCCGCGCGCACTACGGCGCTGTTGAAGACGCGATCGATTCGGTCCGCACCGCGGGCGTCGAAGAGGTCGGTTTGCTGACCGATCAGCACGGGCCTCCGGGCGCGGCCGCGGCCGGTGCCCTTTAGCGTCTACCCAGAGCTCACAGCAGAATTGAGGATTCCATGGCTTTCGCGACAGGCGGCCCAGGCGGGCTGAACGCCGACATCAACGTAACACCGCTCATCGATGTGCTTCTGGTGCTCTTGATCATCTTCATGGTCATCGTGCCGGTAACCCCGCACGGGCTCGACGCCATGGTGCCGCAGCCCCCGAAGAACAAGACGGACCAGCCGAACGACAAGACCATTGTCGTGCAGGTGCTGGGCGGGGCTTCCGGGCCGCCGGCGTACAAGATCAACGAGGACTCGGTCGGCATCCAGGAGCTGCAAGGCCGCTTGAGCCAGATCTACGCGGTCCGCGCAACGAAGATCATGTTCGTCAAGGGCGACCCGAACCTGAACTTTTCGAGCGTGGCGGCGGTGGTCGACATCGGCAAGGCTGTCGGTGTGGACCACATCGGCCTCATTACCCCGAAAATTGAGGCGGGCCAGTAGACTTCGATCGAAATCCGGCCACCGTTCCGCCCCCGGGTGTCGCACGGTGGCCAAAATTGGTTACAATCGCACCGCAGACCTGCTTTCCATTCCCTCTGCGTAACAAGAAGGCCGCCCTGCCGATCGAAGGAGATGAAAACTAGAATGAATCGAATCGCACGTGTTCCGGTGCTGGCCGCAGTGTCCCTGCTGGTCTTTTCCTCCGGGTGCAAGCGTTTGCAGGCTCGCGACCAATTGGTGAAGGGCGTTCAGTCCTACAAGGCAGCCAAGTACGAAGACGCCATCAACCACTTTCAAAATGCGGTGAACCTGGACCCGTCCTACCCCGTGACGCGCATTTACCTCGCGACGGCCTACGCGCAGCAGGTCGTGCCGGATCTCGCGTCGCCCGAAAACCTGAAGAAGGCCGACCTGGCGATCGACAGCTATAAGAAGGTTCTCGACCAGCACCCGGACAGCGTCACGGCGCTGAAGGGGATAGCCAGCCTGTACTTCAGCACCAACAAGATGGACCAGGCGAAGGAGTGGCAGCAGAAGGTAAGCCAGGCTGACCCGAAAGACCCGGAAGCGCCCTACACCATCGGCGTTATCGACTGGAAGGCGGCGTACAAAAATGCGGTCACGACCTTGGCGGCGAACGGCATCAACGATGACGGCATGGGCAACGCCAAAATGTCTAAGCAGGTCTGCGCCAAGCTCAAGGCCGACAACACTGCCCTGGTCGAGAGCGGTCTCGCCTCGCTCCACAAGGCGGTCGAGATCCGCCCCAACTACGACGATGCGATGTCGTACCTGAACCTGATGTACCGGCGCAAGGCCGACCTGGATTGCGGCGACCCGGCGGCCCAAAAAGCGGATATCGCCGAGGCGGACAAGTGGCGCGACGAGGCGATGGGAGCCCGTAAGAAGAATGAAGCCGACAAAGAGAAGGCAGCCGGAGGCGGTATCGTACTCGACAGCACCAAGTAACCTCGCTGCAAACAGACGCCCCGGGCAAAACTCCGGGGCGTTTCTTATGCGAGCCGTTCCGCGCTGCCGGTCCGCCAGGAGCGGTATGCCGCATCCAGCACTCGCTGGTTCACCAGCCCTTCCGTACCGGACGCCCGGTACGTGCCCTTGCCGGCGGCAGCCTCCGCGAACCCATCCAGCATGCGCGCGAAAGCATCCGCGTTCGAAACCGGCTGCTCCAGCACGACCTGCCCGCCCTCCCGCAGAACCAGCGAGACGGGGTGGTCCACGGTCATCGCGTCCTCGCACACCAGTGAGCCGCGCTCGCCCGCCACTTCGATCAGCGAACGGTAGGCCGCGCGCGTCGTGACGGTCACCATGCCCATCGCGCCGCCGGCGAACTCGAGCGCGACCACGGCGTGTGACTCCACCTCGCCCGAGGCGGCATCCCGGTGCGCGAGCGTCGTGACGCCGGTCACCGGCTCGCCCAGAACATAGCAGAGCGCGTCGATGCAGTGGATGCCCACGTCACCGATCGGCCCGCCGAGCGCTAGCCCCGGATCGTTGATCCAGGTGCGCGGACTCCTGCCGGCCTCGTAGCAGAACTGCGCGTGCGCTAGTTGCGGCTTGCCGATCTTGCCCTCCGCGAGCCATCGCCGCATAAGGTCGATGGCCAGGTTGTAGCGCATGTTCTGCGCCACCCCGAACAGGACGCCCGCTTGGGCGGCCGCGGCGAGCATCGCTTCCACCTCGCCCACATTCATGGCGAGCGGCTTTTCGCACAGCACCGGCTTGCCCGCCGCGAGCGCGAGCAGCACGTGCTCCTTATGGAGGGCATCGGGCGAGACGACAAAGACCGCGTCGATCTCAGGCGAGGCGCACAGCTCCTCGGCCGAGGCGAAGACGCGCGGGATGCCGAACTTCGCCGCGTCAGCTGCTGCTTTCGCCGCGTCGCGCCGCCACAAGCCGCCCAGGCGCGCCACGCGCGCACCCCGGAAAGCCGGCATCAAGCGCTTCGCCGCATGATGCCCAAATCCCAGAATCCCAAATCGCATGCGCCTCCTTTGATCAGACTCCAAGCTCTACTGCGGGCCCCGCTTAAATGTGTCCTCGGCATAGTAGTTTTCCACCCGCGCCTGGTCGCGAAGGACTTCCAGGTAGGCGTTCTTCAACAGCTGCGAACGCGTCTCGCGCAGCTGCTGCCGGATGGACTGCTGCACGCGTGGATCGTTCAGGTCGCGCTGCCCAGCGGCTTCCCGCGCCATGAGCCGGTAGATCGCGTAGCCGACGGGTTTGCGCGTGTTCGGGTCCAGGAGGGGCAGCACGTCGGTGATCTGGCCCGGTTTCAGCTTGCCGACCGCGTCGAATACTGCCTGGTCGCCGCGCATCTGCGACTCCGGGAAGAAGCCCATGTCGCCGCCGCTCGAAGCATTGTCGGCCCGCTCGGAAAAGTTCGCGGCCAGCGTCCCGAAGTCTTCACCGCTTTCCAGGCGGTTATGGAGCACTTGGATCTTTTTCCGCGCTTCGGCGTCGTTGGAGGCCTTGGAGTTCTGCAGGTTGCCGACCGCAGCATCCGGCGCCTGAGGCGGGCGCCCCCCAGTCACGACGATCTGGGCCAGATGGTATTCGGGCTCGGGCAGGTTGTACTCGGCCTTGTGCGCGTTGTAGTAGGCGGAGATGTCGCCGTCCGTGATGTTGATCTTGCTGTTGATTTCCTTGTTGAACAACTTTTCGGTCGTTTTGGCACGGCGAATATCCCGCCGCAGGTCTTCCAGGCTCAGGTGCTTTTCGGCGAGCCGCTTATTGAACTCTTCCTGGGTAAACGGAGCCTTCATCTCGCCGATCTGCCCGTCCACCTCCTCGTCGCTTGCGACCAAGTTGAGCTTGCCCGCGCGCTGCGCCAGGATCTCCTCGTCGATGAGTTGGCGCACGATGTTGAGCCGGACAATGCCTTCCTGCTCTTTCGAGGGCCGCTGCTGGTTTTCGGTCAGGGAGTTCTGATAAAGCGTGTCGACGTCGGAGGAGTGGATGGGTTTGCCGTTGACCTGAGCCAGGACGCCCGTGCTGCGCGCGTGGCCGCACCCCGCCAGGGCGAGGGAGGCCGCGAGGACGATCGATACAGGAACGCGCATACTACTGCCCACCGCCCCCCTGCGCCGGCATGGGCAGGGTATTCGGTGGAGGGGTAATGCCCTGCGCCCGCAGCGCCCGGTCGATGGCCGCCCATACGTACGGCAGCGGCTGCGCGCCGGAGATGCGCTCCCCGTCGATGAAGAGCGCGGGCGTGCCGTCCACCTTCAATGCTTCGGCTTCCTTCGCGGACGCCTTGACTGCGGTCGCGTCCTGCTTGGCGACGCAGGCGTCGAGCTTGGCCGCGTCCAGCTTGCCGCGCGCGCCTTCTTCCCGAGCCAGCTTGTCGAGCAACGCGCCGGACTTCACGGCGTCCTTGTCCGGCCCGCTCACGTCCTGCCCGTGCGTGTGGACGTAGTCCACGTAACTCCAGTAAGCCTTGTCGTCCTGCGCGCCCAGGCAGTTCGCGTCCACCGCCGCGTGGAGCGCCCAAGGGTGAATCTCGACCAGGGGATCGTCCTTATAGACAATCTTGACCAGCCCTTTGTAGTGATCGAGCGTTTCGGGGAACAACTCGGCGTGCATGCGCGCGCAGTATGGGCACTGGAGGTCGTCGAAGTTGACGATCTCGACTTTGGCATCCTTGCTGCCCCGTACCGGGCGGCCATCGACGGGGATGTCGAGGCCGGGCACGTGCGTCAGGTCGTACTTCGAGAAGCGGGCCAAGGTCTTGCCATCTTTCGAGAGCAGGAAGTCGAGCGGCTGCTTCTGCTCGGGGTGGTTCTGCTCAAAGAACTCGATGCGCACCGCATCGAAGCCGGGAATGTCGCTGGGCGCCCGCGCGCCTGGCGCAATGGTCCAGTTGGGCGGCACGCCGAGCTGCGCGCGCACCTGGAGCTCGACGCGCCGCTCCTGCTGCGGGGTTAAGGCACCGGCGGGAGTTTGCGCGCGGCAGCCGGCGAGGGAAGCCAAACAAAGCGCGATCAAGGTAAGGGTGTTGCGCGGATTGAGCAAGGGAATCAGAAACTTCTCCTGGGCGACCCCTCGATTATCGCACCGGGCTCAGGCTTCCGGGTTCCGCACCGAGGGTGTTCCGAGTGGGAAATCACGGGTGTTATAGGTCACCAGCGTGCGGCCTGTCACGAGGGCGGAGGCGTAGATGACCGCGTCGGGGAGCTTCAGCCTGCTTCTCTTTCGGACTGCGATGGTTTCGTCCACAACTGCCTCGGTTAACTCGATTCGTCTGAACCGAGTCAGCAGCTCACGAGTTTCCAGGTCATTGACCGGCGATGTTCCTGTAAGCACCTCCATCCAGGTCACGATGCTGATCGCAATGTTTTCAGGACTTGCTCGGGTGATCAGTTCGGAAGCACTCGGGCGCGTCTTGTTCAGGATGTAAATCAAAACGTTTGTGTCAAGCAGAAGCGCACCGATCACCACTCGGCACGCAGCCTATCCTGATATGCCAGCCCGTCCTCAATTCCACCGGGATTCGTTCTTGCCCAAAGACCGATGTAGGAAGAAAGCGGTCTATCCTCACACGGGAATCGCTCGGCAACGACTTCTCGAAGCACCTGCTCGCAGCTCATTCCGCTTTTCTCGGCATGGGCGAGCAAGAGCTTCACCTGCGCGTCGGGAACATCGACCAGTATCTGCATAGCCCTATTCTCCTACACAGCGGAGGCTTTCTCCAGCCGCTCCATTGCCTCCAGCGGCAGCCTGAGCTCCACCGCCCGGATCAAATCCTCCAGCTGCCCCACGCTCGTCGCGCTCGCGATCGGGGCGGTAATGCTTGGACGCGCCATCAGCCAGGCCAGAGCCACTTGTGTGGGTGTGCCGCCGGTCGCGCGCGCGATCTCGTCCAGAGTGCCCAGCACCCGGAAGCCGCGCTCGTTCAGGTATTTGCCCACCCTGCCGGCGCGCGCCTTGCCTTCCGCGTCGGCCGCGGAGCGGTACTTGCCGGTCAGGAAGCCCGCGGCCAGCGAGAAGTACGGGATACAGCCGATGCCGAAGTCCGCCACCACGGGCTCCAACTCGTTCTCGTACCCGGCGCGTTCCAACAGGTTGTACTCCGGCTGCAGGCTTTCAAAGCGCGGCAGCCCGTCCTTGCCGGCCAGCTCCAGCGCCGCCCGCAGACGGTCCGCCGCATAGTTCGACGCGCCGATAGCCCGGACCTTGCCCTCCGCGATCAGCTCCCCAAGCGCGCCCAGGGTGTCCGCGAGCGGCGTTTCCGGATCGTCCTTATGCGTTTGGTACAGGTCGATCCGGTCCACGCCCAGCCGTTTGAGGGACGCCTCGACGGCCTGCCGCACGTACTCCGGGCGCAAACCGACCCGGCCCTCGCCCATGTCCATGCCCAACTTGGTGGCAAGCACTACCTGCTCCCGCTTGCCGCTCTGCCGGAACCAGCGGCCCAGGATCGCTTCCGACTCGCCGCCCGCGTGGCCCGGTGCCCAGCGCGAGTACACGTCGGCCGTGTCGATGAAGTTGAGCCCGGCATCGACGAACCGGTCCAAGATCCGGAAAGACGTACTTTCGTCCGCCGTCCAACCGAAGACATTGCCGCCCAGCATCAGTGGCGCCACACGCAGCCCGGACCTGCCCAGCTCCCGCATCTCCATCCCTGCTTCCCCCACCCCAGCCTAAAAACCCCGGGCCCCCCCCCCCCCCGGGAAAAGGGGCCAAAGGGGGACACGACCA